>NZ_CAXTNE010000009.1:0-16727 GCF_964245445.1 uncultured Nostoc sp. | reverse complement strand
CTAAAAAATCTTTGTTTTTGTTAACTAATTATATTGTTAAAACCCGGTGGGCTTTTGGGGTGGGCACAAAACGAATCGTTTGGGGGGGGGGGGGTTTTCTAGGTTGAATAAGTAATCGAGCAGATATGATATCAGAGGCGATGTCTACGACGGGCTACACCGGAGCAAAACCCAACCCCCATTGAGCCTTTATATCCTGAGGCTGATCGTCATCGTCTGCCTACTCAATCAGAGCTAATACTGGAACAATGGGAGTAATGCTAAACCCACATAATAAACTATGAGTGAACTTCCCAATAGTCTTGAAGATGCGATCGCTCAATCTCGTCTAGCCGTCCAAGCTGCCCTTGCAGATGGCTGTACTCGTATACAAGTTGAGTTCCTGTTCCCAGAACTCAAGTTTATGCCGGTGGCGGAACAATTTCTGCCACTGTTTACAGAATATGATTCCCGTTTGAAGATTTTCTTTGCTGACGCTGGTGCTGCGGCTTTAGCCCGACGCGATTGGGGTGATGCACCATTTCAAATTTTGGATATTGGTACGGGAAGGGCTGCTTCTTTGCAGACAAAAATTCAGCCAGAGGATGAAATTTTCTTATTCATCGCCCCCACTTCCGTAGAAGTACCGCAGTTGGAAAAGTTATGTGAAGTAATAGGCGATCGCCCTTTAGTCTTGTTAAATCCCCGCCTAGAAGATGCTGGAACTGTAGGCATTGGTTATACAGCTAGAAAAATCCGCGATCGTTTTATCAGTACCATTGAATCTGCCTATTACCTCCGCCCTATAGATGATGAAAGTGCCTTATATCGCTGCTACCCAGGACAGTGGGAAGTTTGGCTGGAAACCAACGGCGAATATCAAAGAATTGCCGAATTACCCACCAAACCATCGGGTGATGAGTTGGATCTCATCCTCTTAAAGGGACAACCGCAAACAACAACTGATGCGACACCTGCAAGAAAGCCTAGTGTATTTAAGAGTTTGCAACGGTTCTTAAAGGCGTTGAGTAGTTAGGATAATGCAGAGGTAGCAGGGGAAAACTTTCTCATCTGCTGCCTTATTTTGAGTTTTTTATATAATATAAACTTGATGCAGAAAACCCTATATATTGTGCGACATTGCCAAGCAGTTGGACAGGAACCTAATGCGCCTCTGACATCAGAGGGCAATTTTCAAGCGATCGCTCTTGCTGATTTGTTATTCGGTTTTGGGATCGAGCGGGTTATCTCCAGTCCATTTATTAGAGCATATCAATCAATTGCTCCCCTCGCGGAACGTCTGGGCCTCTCAATCGAGATTGATAACCGACTTACCGAACGTATCCTGTGTGCAACACTGCTTGCTGATTGGCGTGAGCAATTAGCTGAATCATTTACCAACCTTGATTTATATCTAGATGGTGGTGAGTCAAGCCGTGGTGCTATGGCGCGTGGGATAGCTGTAATTAATGAAGTATTGCAGCAAGAAGCAAGCACAATTGCGATCGTCACGCATGGTAATTTAATGGCGTTGATCCTGAAGCATTTTGACGATCGCATTGGTTATGCTGAATGGCAAAAATTGAGCAATCCAGATGTGTATCGCGTACAGTTTCTCAATAGTGCGACATATGTAAAGCCAATGATCTGCCCTTAAGATACATACTGACATTTTTCAGTCTTGATTTGTCATTAACTTACTAAATATATTTTTTGCCAAAGAGACGCGATTAATCGCGTCTCTACAACTTTTTTAATTCGCTTGCAACGGTGCATTCAATACTTTCTCTATACGATCGCGCGTTTCTAACAAGTGCGCTTTGGTGTATTCATCCTCAGAATTAACCCTTTTGAGTTTCTCATCTAGTTGTTTGAGTTTATACCACGCCAGAGTCCGGGCATCTTCTGGGACATATTCTTTTCGCAACACCATACTAGTCAAAATATCCAGGTATTGCCGTTGTAAGCCTCGTCGCAAACTGCCAATCTTCATTAGTTTACCTTTTGGTTTGATTACTTCTGTCCAAATATCTGTTTGCAAAGTGTCAAATAGTTCAGGCAGAGTCAGTGCATTTTCTGGCTTCGTTTTCAGTTCAATATCCTTGAGGCGAGAGAGGCGATCGCCTGAGAGTAAATCCCGCAACACAGAACCCTGCATGAACAGCACCAAGTCATGAATTGGAAAATCCAAACGACCAACTTGCGGAGTACTACCCCAATGTCGCCAACGCGAAGGTGCTAATTTATTCAGCAGTTCTGGTGAAAAGCTGAGGGCATCTTCCGCAAATACATACTTTTGCAGTGTTTCTAAAGCCTGTCGTTGTTCTTCAACTGGTACTGGTTCAAATGGTAATCGGTGTTGGCTAACTCCAAAGGGTATTTCGCTGGGGTGGATGCGATAGAAAGACTGTCCGCCAATGTATTTTGTAGTGTAATATATTTGCTGAAAATAGTTACCCAATACTGTACTAAAACGTTCGCTCACATCGCTGTAACTATCACCAGCTATTGGGTAACGCTTATCGAGACGTTCCCACATCACCCGCGAATTATTCAATTGCCACTGGGAATAAAGCAAGACATTGCCACTGTTATCCCAAGCATCAACAGTTGGGTCAAGGTCATACATATCTTCATCTGTGGAATAACTCAACTCTGGCTTATAGGATTGTGCAGCAATTTCTGACAAAATTGGCTTTTCTGCTATGGGAGTTGATGTTTGAATTGGCATGTAGCCATACTTAATCGCCCAGTCATCATAAGGCCCCACCATACTGGGAAAATAATCTCCCTGTTTCGTCCCTTGAGGGGCAATATTTGGGGGAATATAATCCATTACCGAAGTTGTCAAACCTTTATTTTTGGTAATTTCGGTATTATTCATCTCGTTTGGTGGTAGCAGTGTACTACCACGGAAGTTATGGCGTAAACCAAGAGTATGTCCAACTTCGTGAGCGATGATTAAACGTAAATATTGATTGATATATTCTTTCACCTGGTCTGGAGTGGCCATAGTATCTGGCAGCAGTGACATTGCCAGTGAACCAAAGGCAAACTGGTTAGCAGCTTCTATCCCATAGCATAAATCGTACTCGCCTGCCATTTTTGATAAACGGTGCAACAAACCCTTTTGCCCTTGCGCCTGTTGGGGTTTATCATTGTTTTTTGCATCTAAACCATTGGTGCAAAGTAGACGATTTTGCATCAATGCTGATAGAGTAGTGCGATTTTCAGTTTGGCTAGGTTGGACGATTTTACGATACTCACCCTTAAGTTCCCGCACAAAGCTAGCATCTACTAGAATGTCTGCATCCAAAATTTCCCCAGTCAATGGGTTAACGCGAGATGGGCCCAGTGCAAAGTAACCATCGACTGTGTTGATCCAGCGAATCGTGTTGTAGCGAATATCTGCTGGGTCCCATGTGGCATCATCCGGCATTTGGCGGACTTCAATTGCATCCTTGAATCCAGCTTTGAGAAAAGCTTTGTTCCACATTAAAACGCCTTCTTTCATAGCATCGCGGTACTCTACAGGCACAGCGTTATCAATCCAAAAGACAATCGGTTTTTTGGGTGGAGAAATTGCTGCTTTCGGGTCTTGTTTTTCCAAATCCCAGCGATTGATATAGCGGACAAAAGAATCGCCGCGATCGTCTTTGGATAAATCTTGGTAGGCGGTGATGAAATAACCGATGCGATCGTCAGCAAGGCGCGGGCGATAATCTTTATCAGGTAGTTGCGAGAGACTGTAGTGGACGCGCAAGGTATAACCACGGTTATCAGCTAACGACGCAAAGCTTGCCACTTCACTGTCATGATCACTGCTACCGGAGAAATTTAAAACTGACTCAATTTCTAAGTTTTGCGGAAAAGCTTTGGCAGTTCCAAAATAAGATTGGTCGGTGGTTGCTGGGACTCCTAAACTCGCAGATAATCCACCTAAATCTGTCAATAGCAAATCTCCCAAGTCGATAAGAAGAGTTTTGCGTTGTGGATGAATGCTTTTCAGGGGAATGCTATAGAGAACAGAATCACTAAAAGATCGGGTTAGCGATCGCACCTGGGGATCTCCCTCACGAGTGCGAAAATTAACATTGCGGATCACAAAGTTTAATTTATCATCCACCCGTTGGAAATAAAACAAAAAATCTTGCAGAGGCATACCACTGTAGATACCCCGTTCGCCAATACCCGATTCCAGGGTTGCTGTAGCTAGGTAATTTTTATTAAGTTGCTCTGGCTTAATTTCTAAATAAATTTTATTCTTTTCTTTATTACGATATAAGGTAAACAATCCCCCTGACTTTTGGGTATCTTTGATAACTTCATCAAATGGCTCTAAATCATCCTTTGTTGGTGTTTTGCTAGGTTTAGGCTTTTCTGCGGGTTTTGCAACTTGCAAGAATGGTTGCTGTCCTGCTTTTTTAAGGTCTTTTACTACCCAAATAAACGGTTGAGGCTGTGCGTGTTTATTTTGATTAACCACCCAAACTTGCCCTGACGGTAGCCTCTTTTCTTGGGGAATATTGATATTATTTGGTGATAATGCTGAAGTAGAAGTTTCTGTCGTTAACTGACTATTGGATTTCTCTCCACTCTTGGCTGTAACTACGGCTTCTATAACCCGCACAGCCTTCTGGTTGGCTGATAATGTATTAATGTTAACAAACGGTGACTTAGCGCTAGCCGTTGCTGTTCCTAAAAACAAACCATGTAACAAAATCATATAAAAAGTTAATCTGTTCTTCATCCCTTGTATCCCCGATAGTTATTTCGTAGTTAATTTTTAACTTTTGCAAAGCTATATAACCTGCTTTTTTTCGATTCTCTTAGATGCTTTAGATCAAGCCGTAGAGTTAGACTTCAATTTTAGTTACCATTTTCCGCAATGTTCACGCTGTGGTACAGTAGGATTTTTCCTAACAATTGCAACTCTCACAAACAGTAAGTATTATTTTTACATCAGACTAGTAAATATTGTGGGAAAAAAGCATAGCAAATTAGCCAAAGGCGGAAAATTACTTCATTTTTGAAAAAATTTTTCTGATGACACTTGATTTGCATCAGGAAAAGAAACTTGAACTTACTACGGGTTAGCAAGAAGCCGCCCTCTAAGAACACCGTTGGTGTAACCCATCGGAGATATCGCCAACCCATGAGAGTTTTCGTGTAGTATTTATTGATACTATTAATTTCTGGCAATGACAAGCAAACCAGCATAGAGAAATTTTTAATTCAGAATTATCAAAACAGTAATTTAAATGTAACAACGGACACAGAAATGTCAACATATTTATCTCAAGTTTGGCAACTGCTGAGAAATTATGTGAGGGATACAAGGTTAGAAGAGATGCCAAAAACCACATCTGTGAAAACCGAAGCAGTTTTACCTCTAGGAAAAAGTATTAAAGAACCTTATAAAAGCATTAAATTTGCTCAAGATAATTTACAGGAAGATTTATGGTCTCAAAAACTGCAAGAAAGCTTAGAAAAATGGACAAAACCAAAGGGCGGTTTGACTTCTAAAATCGATGATCGGAAATCAGGCACACTACCTTCTGGATTTTCCTTTAGAGTGTGCGATCGCCAGATGCATGAAGAGATTTATGATTTATTGGGCAATGGAGCGTTAAAACCAGAAATAGTCAACCAACTAATGGAATTGGTTGTGACTGGTCAAAAAATTCGCCCAGAACTGCTTTTTTGGCGGCTAGAAGATTTTTATCATCGCTGGTGTCAGGGAGAATTTATCGATAGGACACCAGATGATAACCTACCTCAGAAAACAATGTTAAAGCTAGCGGCGCAAAATATTGCGATCGGGCTGAGACAGGTTGACATATATACAGGGCTAAACGTACTAATTTTACTGTTAGAGTTACACCGCTACGCCCAAGAGCGAGATCAACTCAAACAAAAAATCACCTTCTATCCATCTGCTCAACTAGACACAGACAATTTTTTCACATCCCAACTGCTGCGGATCATCAACTATAGCGATGCCCTGGAAATTGGCAATTTTAGCAGTATAGTCGGGCAATTTCTTAAAGGCGGCAACTTTAAGAGTGTTTACTTGGGCGATGCTAACCTGACTGGGGCAGACTTTAGGGGGGCTGACCTAAGCCTTGCTTATCTCGGCGATGCCAACTTAACTGGCGTAAACTTCAGTGGTGCCAACCTTAGCGGTGCAAACCTCGGCGATGCCAACCTCAGTGGTGCCAACCTTAGCGGTGCAAACCTGACTGGTGCTGACCTCAGCAGCACCAACCTCAGTGGTACAAACCTAAGCTGTGCCAACCTTAGGCGCGCCGACCTCAACCGCGCCGACCTTAGCAGCACCAACCTCAACCGCGCCGACCTCAACCGCGCCGACCTCAACCGCGCCGATCTCAGCAGCACTAACTTTAGCCATGCCGACCTAAGTAACGCCATCCTTTTCGGTGCAAATCTGAGTGAAGCCAACCTCCGCAGCACTAACCTTAACCATGCCGACCTCTGTCGTGCCGACCTCAGTGGTGCTGATTTGAGTCACGCTATCCTCAACGGTACTAACCTTAGTGACACAATTCTTTTCAGTACCAACCTTAGTGATGCCATCCTCATCGCTGCTGACTTCAGCTATGCCAAACTTAACGGTGCCAAGCTTAACAACGCTAGACTCAACGGTGCAATGTTCTTAGGCGCAGACCTCAGTGGTGTAGACCTGAGTCGGGTGATTCTCAACGAGGCCGACCTCAGTGGGGTGATTCTTAGCGAAGCCGACCTCAGTGGTGCCGACCTCACCGACGCTATCCTTTTCGGTACAGACTTCAGCTATGCCAACCTTAATAGTGCTAACCTCAGTGGCTGTAACCTCAGTGGTGCTATCCTCAATGGTGCGGATCTCAGCCACAGTAACCTTAGCTACGCCATTCTCGGTGGTGCTGACCTCAGCGACGCCAATATGGAAAAAATGACCTGGGGTAAAAAGCAGCAGTGGGAAGGTGTGCGGGGATTAGAGACAGCAGTTAATGTGCCGGAGGCGTTGAAGGAAGAACTGGGATTGAATTGAGATGAGGAGGATGAGGGGGATGAGGGGAAAGGTAAAACCTAAGCTTTGAACCTGACTTTTCATGTTATGTGGAAAAGTCCATCAAAAACCTAAACCCCTTCCCGATGCGGGAAGGGGGAAAATTCAAAGTTTCTCTCCTTTTAGGAGAGAGATTTAGAGAAAGGTTTTCCAGATGCCGTGAAAAGTCGTGTTCGGAACACGAACTTTCGAGTTCTAGTCTCAAAAGATGGGGATCTCAACTTGAGTAATGACCAATACTACCTCAAAATCAGTTCTGAGTATGCTAACTGTACATCAGAAGCCTATTCCGGCTTGCTAGAGTGTGAGTAGTTCACGTAAAATATAGTGCCATTGTTGCAGCAGTTCTCATGACCTCATCTGCGTCGTTTGACACATTAGAGTCTTTACAGGCGGATATCGCTGAATTGATTGCTCGTTTACCGACATTAAAAAACCGGCAATTTATTCAGCAAGCACTTGCTACTATTGTTCGTTTAGCTGATACCGAAATTGAACGTCTCGATTGGAAAATCTTGTCGGCTGCATTAGCAGATATGGAGCGCGGTTTTCAGCTTTTCTATGATTACCGACACGTTCGCAAAGTCACCGTCTTCGGTTCTGCTCGTCTAGCGCCAGATACACCAGAATACCAAATGGCCGTTGAGTTTGGTCGTGCTATTTCTCAATTAGGATTTATGGTGATGACCGGCGGTGGCGGTGGAATCATGCAGGCTGGTCATGAAGGGGCTGGGCGAGAAAATTCTTTTGGATTAAACATTCAGTTACCCTTTGAACAGGAAGCGAACCCTTTTATAGAAGGTGATCCCAAGCTGATTAACTTCAAATATTTCTTTACCCGCAAGCTGTTTCTCCTGAAAGAAAGTGATGCTGTAGCTTTGTTTCCGGGAGGGTTTGGCACTCAAGATGAAGCTTTTGAATGCATGACATTAAGCCAGAATGGTAAATTTGGCCCAGTACCTCTAGTTTTAATCGATCGCCCTGGTGGTAATTACTGGCGGTCTTGGAGCGAATATATTGATAAGCAACTAGTGCAAAATGGTCTTGTCAGTCCTGAAGACCCCAGTCTTTACACGGTGACAAATAACGTGGATGTAGCTTGTGATGCCATTACGCGTTTTTACCAGGTTTATCATTCCTGCCGATATGTAGGTGGAAAGTTAGTCATCCGTCTGAAGACAGATATATCAGACGCTCAGGTAGAGCAACTCAATGCTAATTTCAGCGACATTATTATTCAAGGACGGATTGAAAAAAGTCAGGCATTACCTCAAGAAGCACAAGATGAGACTGTTGAACTACCCCGACTCATTTTGTACTTTAATCAACGCGACTTGGGGCGCTTGTATCAGATGATTGCCACAATTAACCGAATGGGTACTCCTTCACCAGAGGATGCAGCGCATCCAGAAAGAAAGTAAATATTAACTAATTCGTAATTCGTAATTCGTAATGAAGCTTTCTACGAGATGCTAAAAGCGTAGCTTGCAACTCTTACAGAGTACGCGGACTCCTTTGCGCTGTGTTGACGTAATTTTAGGGTTTGAGTCCCGTATTAAATTCTAGAATTGCTGCTTTATTAGTGGGGTATAAATCTTTAACTAATTTAATTACGAATTACGAATTATCTTTATGAGATGCGATCACTTCATACCTGATCATAAAGTTTTCTTATAACTAATTCATATCATTGCCTTAGCTAGAGATTTTTTATTCCATGCGGCTATCTTCATGAGGAATGGGCATTTTGGCATTGTTAAAGGAGCCGCGAAAACAATATGATTTACCCTACTTACAGATGAGAGAAACAGCAGTTATTATGACTCAATACTGATTCTTGTAAAAAAGCTTGTATATTAGCACAGTAAACACTGTGTCACATCTTAACAGAGGAATAAAATATGCTGGAATTATTGGGTTCAGGTTTGGTGTCGCTCTGGCTAGAGATGGCCGGGGTACAAATCAAACCTCTAGATGCCTTAGACGCTTTGACTTGGCAAAGTAGCCCTGGCTTGGTTCTTGCGCCTGATCCTAATCCAACTGGGGCTACTACGGTGCAGGAATATCTGAAACAGCTAATAACATCGAAACTGATAGCGCAAAATCTGGCCCAGAGTCAGGGAATTTGGATGCAG
This sequence comes from uncultured Nostoc sp., assembly GCF_964245445.1. GTDB lineage: Bacteria > Cyanobacteriota > Cyanobacteriia > Cyanobacteriales > Nostocaceae > Nostoc. The sequence continues at coordinate 7,544 of NZ_CAXTNE010000009.1, read as the reverse complement.
TCGGGGCCGATGCTGATGGCAAATCACCAAGGTACAACACCTCTGCCTGCTGCCTCTTTAACCAAAATTGCTACTTCATTAGTTGCTTTGAAAACCTGGGGGCCAGATCACCAATTTGATACCTTAATCAGTGCCACTGGGCCAGTGGTAAATGGGGTTGTACAAGGCGATTTGGTGATTACTGGTGGTGGCGATCCGATGTTTGTTTGGGAAGAAGCGATCGCTCTTGGTAATACTCTCAATAAAATGGGCATCAAGCAAGTAAAGGGAAATTTGATTATTAATGGCAGTTTTGCCATGAATTTCCAACGTCAGCCGATGCTAGCAGGTCTGATGCTCAAGCAAACACTAAATCGTGCGACTTGGGGTCGCCCCGCTATCTATACACACTCAATCATGCCCAAGGGAACGCCCAAGCCTCAAGTTCTCATTGCTGGTGCGGTGAAAGTTGAGGCGCAACCAAACCCCCGACAGATTTTGTTACTGCGTCATCGCTCATTGCCTTTGAAGCAACTGCTTAAGGAAATGAATGTTTACAGTAACAACGATATGGCAGAGATGCTGGCAGACTCAGTAGGAGGAGCGGCTGTAGTGCAGTCAACTGCTGCTAACCTTGCTAGAGTGCCACAAGTGGAAATTCAGTTAATTAATGGTTCTGGATTGGGGCCGGAAAATCGCATTTCCCCTAGAGCTGTTTGTGCCATGCTGATGGCTATTCAAGTTGAGGCATCGGCCCATCAACTGAATCTTGCTGACTTGTTTCCCATGTCTGGATTTGATCATCGGGGGACAGTACACTCCAGACACATTCCCCTTGCTACTGTGATCAAAACTGGCACTCTCCGCGATGTTAGCGCCTTAGCTGGAGTAATGCCTACACGCGATCGCGGTTTGGTTTGGTTTGCTATTATCAACCGGGGGACAAATGTCTGGGGTTTGCGGACTGGACAAGACCAGCTGTTGCAAAATGTTGTAAAACAATTACAACTACCTCTAACCGTTCCTATTGCCCTTACTCCCCACTCAGCCATCAACTCTTTACCCCAGCTAGGTGCAGATAGGCGCAATGAAATTTTATTCAAAAGTTAGTTTATCTATAATTCACCATTAGAACATAGAGTAAGCCTGTCTTATTCACAATCCAAAAGTTTTATTGATGGGTAAAAACCGAACTTGTAAAGGGTAAATGTCCATAATAGCTTTTGGGTTAAATTTTCCATTAAGTTGATTATAGGTAGTTCGCAAAATGCCCTAACCCCATTATTGGGGAGAGCAGGCGAAACCTGAAGTAAAAGCCAACGTCAATTTTGTAAAAATAACTGTAAATAGATTTGTCACGACTAAGCAACAATTAAGCTTATAAATCAGGTTATGATTATGCGATTTCTCAAATTACCCAGGTCTTTACGCCAACTCAGTACTCATGTTTTAGCGATCGCGCTTGGAGTTCTGCTAACCGTTAGCTCATTGCAAGTGTTACCCTCCCAAGCCGAACCAGCACCCACAGTAACTGCTCTTGATACTTCACAACTGATTGCCCAACGGCAATCACCAGCCACTGGTGCGATCGGTAGCAGTAGCTTTGTGACAGCAGCAGTGAATCGTGTTGGTTCAGCAGTTGTCCGAATTGATACTGAGCGGACAATTACTCGTCGGGTTGATCCATTTATGGAAGACCCTTTTTTCCGTCGGTTTTTTGGTGACGGTTTCTCCCAACAGATGCCTCCTGAGCAGCAGTTACGCGGTTTGGGATCAGGTTTCATTATTGACAAGAGCGGGTTAGTTATGACTAATGCTCATGTCGTCGATAAAGCTGATAAAGTAACAGTCCGACTCAAAGATGGCCGCACCTTTGAAGGGAAAGTTCAAGGTATTGATGAAGTTACAGATTTGGCAGTAGTCAAAATTAATGCTGGTAATGATTTGCCAGTAGCACCCTTGGGTTCTTCTAATAATGTCCAAGTAGGAGACTGGGCGATCGCAGTTGGTAATCCTTTGGGATTTGATAATACCGTTACTTTGGGAATTGTCAGTACCCTCAAACGTTCCAGCGCCCAAGTTGGCATTAGTGACAAACGCTTAGATTTTATTCAAACAGACGCTGCCATTAACCCTGGTAACTCAGGCGGGCCACTATTGAATGGCCAAGGTGAAGTGATTGGTATTAACACAGCCATTCGCCCTGATGCGATGGGTATTGGGTTTGCGATTCCTATTGATAAAGCTAAAGCGATCGCAGGACAATTGCAACGTGATGGCAAAGTTGCTCACCCCTATTTGGGCGTGCAAATGCTAACTTTGACACCCGATCTTGCCAAGCAAAATAACACTGATCCCAATTCTCCTATTCAGATACCAGAAATTAATGGTGTTTTTGTAATGCGAGTTGTGCCTAATTCTCCAGCTGCATCTGCGGGTATCCGGCGCGGGGATGTAATTCTTCAAGTTGATGGTAAAGCTATTACCAGTGCTGAACAATTGCAGAACGTTGTGGAAGACAGTCGTCTTGGTCAAGTATTACAGGTGAAAGTGCAACGAGGTAATCAGACACAGCAGCTTTCAGTCCGCACAGCCGAGTTGCAAAATGCTTCTTCTTAGAGGTGCATATAGCCGATTTTAAGAGTGTGGAATAGTAGGGGCACAGCAATGCTGTGCCCTTAATAGGTTTTGTATAAAAACGAGATCCGCTTAGTTATATGACAGCACAGTTAATAAACTTCATCATGGATCCGTCCTGATGTCTAGCAAAACAAATAGCTTCACTTACCAACAACTAAAACTAGACCTTCATAGGCTAGTATTGTTTGAGGAAAAGCAGATTTAACATCGACTTGAACCTGGTTAAGAAAATCATCATGGTCATCTGGATGATGATGAGAAATGGCTAGCTGTTTAACGCCAGCATTCAGAGCCGCATTCACCGCAGCTTGCCAAAGCAAATCAGCAGAGTCATGGTTATGAGATGTAGGCGCAGTGTAAGTGCCATTGGCAATCAGCAAGTCAACGCCTTGAATGAACTGTAAAATCCGCTCTCGCTCCACTTGATCGGCATTCTGGTGCAAATCCGTGATGTAAGCAACACTATACTCTTTCCAAGTGACTCGGTAGCCAACTGACCTCTGAGTTTGATTAATTAATGCATTTGTAATAGTGACATCATCTAGCTTCACATCACTGTCTGGAGTGAGATTGTAAAACTGCAATTCCGACTGCATTACCTGTAAAGGGTAAGGAAAGTGTGGCTGGAGCATCTGATCGTAGAGACATTGTTTAATTGAGGCTCCATTTGATGCAGCTGCGCCGTAAATATGGAAGCAATTTTCCCCAATAAATGCTGGAACAAAAAAGGGAAACCCTTGAATTCTGTTTGATTGGCAGTTGGTAAAAAATAAATGGGCTTCTAGTGGCTGTTGCAGTTCTTGCAAAGTTTTACCGAGTATGCGTAAGCCAGTACCGCCATCAAAAATCAAGCGTTTCCCAGCTACATACATTTCTACACAAGCGGTATTACCACCATAACGACTGGTATTGCTACTTGGAGTGGGAATCAAACCTCTTACACCCCAGAATTGCACGATAAATTCACCTGCTGGGCTACTTGGCAGGGTAGATGACTTTTCAGGTATGTAGCTCTGGGAATCCGACAACTCAAAATTTGACATTTTCCTTGAAATTAGACCTTACTGAGCAGATCATCGTAGTGCCGAACTTCTAAGAGGCTGTTTTTTTCGTCCACAATGACTACCGTGGGAGAGTAACTTTTCAACTCTTCTGGAGTAAACTGCCCGTAAGTCATTATAATCAAGCGATCGCCAATAATGCCTAGACGTGCCGCACCCCCATTTAGCTCAATTACTCCTGAATGGGCTGGAGCCGGGATCGCATAAGTAATAAAGCGCTGACCGTTGGCATTATTAACCACTTGCACCTGCTCATAGGGTAAGATGCCAGCTTTTTCCAAAAGCATTTCATCAATGCTAATACTACCCACATAGTTGATATTCGCCCCCGTGAGGGTGCAGTTATGAATTTTTGCCAAAAGGAGAGTGCGCTGCATTTAGGTTTGGGTTAGTGACATATTTTACAATCCGTAACAAGTGAAAGTTATTAAAGTCAGGAGTGAGGAGTAAGAAATTAGTAGTGAGGAGTGAGAAATAAAAATTCATAACTCTTAACTCTTAACTCCTAACTTTTAACTCTTAAGTGTTAACTCCTAACTCCTAACTCCTCTATTATCCTCTATAAGCTTTGACAGATTTTTCTACTAAAGCTGCAACTTTGTCCACATCTTGCCAACCGAGAATTTCAGTCACCTTTTTTTCCAAATTTTTATAACTACGGAAAAATTCGGCAATTTCATCTAAGCGGTGTGGCGCTAGATCATTCAGGGATTTGACCTGAGTGTAGCGCGGATCTTTGTCAGGAACACAAAGGATTTTTTCATCGCGATCGCCACCGTCAATCATCTCCAAAAAGCCAATCGGTCGTGCGGCAATCACACAGCCTGGAAAGGTTGGCTCGTCAATTATGACCATGCCATCTAAAGGATCGCCATCATCAGCCAAAGTATTGGGTACAAAGCCGTAGTCATAAGGATATTGTACCGAGGAATAAAGTACTCGATCTAGAGCAAAAGCTTCTAGTTCCTTGTCGTATTCGTATTTATTTTTACTTTTGCCAGTAATTTCAATTAGAACGTTGATTAGACCAGGTTTTGGTTGGGCAGGAATACGAGATAAGTCCACAAAAACTCCTCTGATAACAATAAATCATGGGGGCACTCAGTCAGTTTCGCTCCCCGTGTAGAATTTTAGGGCAATATGGATCTCTTCCCAACGTATTCATTTCACGAGATAGGGCATTGGGCATTGGAAAGAGGCAGAGGGGCAAGGAGCAGGGAGCAGAGGGAAATGAAGAAGCAGGGGAGGCAGGGGAGCCAAGAGAGTTATTGTTCAGTAATTCTTCTCTCCCTCTGCTTCCCCTGCCTGCCTCAACCAAGATAATTCCTTAACCGAACGGTATTGCCTCATTTCTGCCACTCCTAATTGAAATGGAAAAAGCGTTGTGAAGTAACTTCGCAACGCTTTTTCCAAGAGGGTATTATTCTTTCCCATCCTTAATTGCTGTTAGAGAAATTCATTTCTGCCCCTACTGTGTTAAGACAACTGAAATCTGGAGTCACACAATAAAGATTTCAGCTTATTCCTGATGAACTACATCCAAATCTAGAGAGATTGTCTCAAAATCAGTTTTCTCTTTTTTTGTAGCTTTTATACTGATAAAATGCTACTGGAAAGCTTTATCAATTTTGACTTCCTTTGAAATTTTGAACCAGGGGCTGCTGGTTATTTTGAACATCAGTTGAAGAATAATGACCGATGACAAATACGGGTAAAATGAGAGTTAATAGAGCGATGGCAGTTCCCACAATGTCTGCCAAACGTTGGGAATATGTGTCGGTAGAATTGGCAGACTGGCTATTTGAATTCATACAAAATTGAAGTTGTTCGTAACACTGTATAGGTTTACTCTCTGATTGAGAGTTTTAATTGCTATGTTAGCTATTTTTAAACTGTAGAATGTGTAGCGTCCTACAATCTAAACCAGTTCTCTAACTGTCATAATAGCCTTTTTATACATAAAGTTCTTAATACAAAGTTACAACTAAACAAATTATGTTTTATTTTCCAATTAATATTTTCAGATGTTTCCCTGTATGGTGTAATGGTTCGCATACGCAAAGCCAACGTTGACAGCATCATAAATTACATTTTTTCGCTATTTAAAGATTAATTAGCAAAACATATTTGTCCGATACTTCATCATTATAACATCTTAAAACGTCTTTGATAAGGTCATTTTACTGTAATTGCTAATTTGTGATACAGGACACAAAACAGCAATTGCACTGAGAAATATTCAGTGCTTTTGATTGTTATACAGTAGTTATACACAAAAAGATTTGATGCTAGACAAGAAATGGATAGGAATAATTTTTGTAACCAAGGATAGCTACCGAATAAATACAGATGCATTAACTGCGTGTGCAGCATGGATTCAGTGATACCACTAAACAAATATTTTAGAATTTAAATTTTAAACTGTATTTATCATTACAGCAATTTTGTCAATCTATATATAGGTATATTTAAAAATATTTTAGAAGTAGCGTAGAAATGTAGGAGTTATCACTAAACTTTGCTTACATCTGAACAAAATACCCAATACCAATTTCCAGATTCTAAATCCGTATAAGTTTTTGGATAACAAATTAATCAACTAAAAAAACCGCCACTAAATATCATAGGGCGGTCTGATTAAGTAATCGGAGGGTAATTACAGATTACTCTTCTAATAAATCAAATTGCTGTAACGAAGTTTGCATTAGAGTAGGGAGTAGAAGTAGAGATTAGGTATGAGTTTATTCTCCCCTTGTCTCCCTCATTTCCTTAGTACAGTGGGCGCGGAAATAAACATACCATTTCAAATGGCGCAAAAGCTTGGAATATAATTCTTTTGACTTTTGACTTTTGACTTTTGCCCTGCGGTACTACTCCCTTCCATAAACACTCATTGGTTCCTTGATAAATCGGGTGTAAAGATGCTTAAACGTAGATTTAATTACGCGGGGCATACCAAAATCGATGGGCATCAATTTGTCTGGTAGCCGCCAATCTTGTATTTTTAATAAGTCAGGATTTAAATGCGGAAACTCTATGGCAGTTAGTTCTGGACAAACTCCTAGCCTTTGGGAAGCTGCAACTGTGGGCACTTGTTCAGGAGGAACATTGAGGATTTCTATCATTGCCCGATCTAAAGCAAATATATCTGATGCGGCTGCTAAAATTCCTAGTTGGCGAGGTTCACCATTGCTGGGGCCATTTCCTTCATGACCAATGATGCCATCTAATATGGTTAAGTTAGGGTTAATTGCCCTGGCAGTTTCTACTAACATTTCACCAAATCTATTCGCGTCTTTTCCTGCTTCCATGTGCCACCAAGCTTTCATTTTACCGGGGACGCAACCAAACAAGTTTTTTACGCCCAGTGTTAATGTCAATTGCATGTGTGATTTCACTTTAGGTAAGTTAATCACTACATCTGCTTCCATTGCTTCTTTAGACAGTCGCAGATGGTTAAAATTGTCACTAATAGTTTGGTAACGCTGACCGTGAAAATCGATGATGGGAAGATTGAGTTCTTCTAAAATCGGCAGATAGCCATTTGCTACTGCTACGCCCTTGGCACTGCCAAAAGCAGGACTATCGCCCAAAAATGGCTTACCGCCAACTTCAATTACCATCTGGGCAACTTCGTAAACGAGTTCAGCACGGGTGATACACTCTTTACCAGGACGCGTACCTGTAAGTAGATTCGGTTTGAGTAAAACGCCATCGCCTTTTTTCACAAATGCTGCCATTCCTCCAAAAGGTTCCAGGAGAATGACTAAGGATTCTCGTAAAGCCTCTCGTTCGTAAGATGTAGCCCGAATAAGACTAACAGATGGTTTTTGAGTCTGCATGGATAGATAGGGGGCTGGGGGC
>NZ_CAXTNE010000008.1:19037-60681 GCF_964245445.1 uncultured Nostoc sp. | reverse complement strand
TTGTTAGCGATCGCTGGTTTTTGATCCTACCTCACCAAATCGCGTTGCTCCCTTTATTTCTTGGGCTGTTTGTTTAAAGTAAGGTTGAGTCAACTTTTCAAAATTGGTTTTTGGATTAGCGAAAAATTCGTAACCACGTTTGAGGTTGCTAGCAGTTTTAAATATTTTTGATAAAGGCTGACCATATTTTACCAATAATAGTTCACCTATAAATGCTGCTCTTTGGGTTAAACGTTTGTCTCCAAAGTTACACTCATCATACAGATTCTTCTCTAAGATTTTCATTTGCACTCATTGACACACCTACTACGACAATATCTAAAATCACAAGTTAATTCTCTGGTATAGGTTCGCGTAAATCCTCCGCGAACCAACTCCCCTTTTCCACATCCCGTGAAAAGTCAGATTGCAGTGTCGGCTCCTTGTTCTGGCTCTCGTGGTGCTGATGAACCACCCATATCTGTTCTGACCCACCCCGGGCAAATGGAATTGACGACGATCCCAAGGGATTGCAAAGCTTGTGCAAGCATGATCGTTGCGCCATTCAATGCTAGCTTTGATAGGCAGTAAGGCAGTAACTTGGGACATCGTAAGACAAGCCTCCTAATGCTCCATATCCGCTTGAAACGTTAACAACTCTAGCATCAGGGGATTTTTCCAACAGGGGCAAAAATGCCTGCACCATCCGAATTGAGCCAAAGGTGTTGGCATTCATTGTGGAATCAAGTAACTTACGGTCAATGGTAAGAATATTTACATCCTTGTCTGGATACACGCCAGCATTATTGATCAAAACGTCTAACCGATCAATCTTTTGGTGCAGGGTTTTTAATGCTTCATTGATAGAGTGATCATCAGTGACATCCAATTCGACAGGAATTACCTTTGGTTGAAGCTTCTGGGCCGCAAGTTTTGCGTTATCAAGCAAACGCGAAGTGATAATTATCGAATAGCCTTTTGCTAGTAGACCTTGAGCGATCGCAAACCCAATCCCTCGGTTCCCACCTGTGACTAATGCCCATTTGTCTTGCGTAGATTCCATCTTCTGTTCTACCTTGTGTTAAAAATGCTTGCTTTTGTTGAATTAGCGAATAGCAAGTCGTTAGTTTGTATATCGTGATTAATTGAAATTTCTATACAGTACCTGCTTAATGCCTTCAAGAATCTAAAATAGATGTAATGCGTTTGTAGCGTTTACGCTCTGTTGACCATTTGTTACATGCTTGTATAACTGTTTGTCTGTCTTGCTGTGATAAAAGCTCATCTGGTTGACTGCAAGCTAAAATTTGTGCTGCTTTTCGAGCTTGTTCATATCCCACACCATATTTGACTAGTTCTGTATGGAATATTTTTTCTTTTTCCTCGACTGATATCAAAAAATTCTGCTGCATAAACTAAGGCTTAAAAGGTTGTTGTTAAATTACATCTAACCTCTTTTACAATCTCTGTTGTTCTCTCGTCGGAATGATTCAACAACCAGAGCAAAATAACTTTTGATTTTAAATATTACAAATATTAAAGTTTTTTAACTCTAGCTTAAGAAGTTGGCAAAAATACTGACAATAACATACATCTCCACAAATTACCCCATCTACCCCACCCAATTGGGCGCAATCTCGATCATCTGCTCAAATCTGTCTGGGCTGACCTCATCAAACTCTAACATCACAATCAACCTCACCTAATACTAATTCTCCAAAATGAGGCAACAATGTAAATCAGGAAAGTCTTGCTGCATCTAAGTTTCTTAATTGCGTTAGCGAGTCCGCGAGCGTCATTGCGTTAGCAAAGCAGGGCGTACTCCTACGGAGAAGCAAGCTACGCAATAGCGTCTCTAAGAGCTGCCCATTGCGAATTGCGAATTAATATAACTCGTGGGGTTGATTGTGATGTCTGATGATAAATACATACTGTCAACATTATTCAGCGATCGCACTTTTAAAATTATTTTCGAGTCAAAGTTGGATAAATTGGGCAACTAATATACTTTCGGTTGATGCCACAGTGCCAGTTTCAACTCAAAGCAGTAGCAACCACCACCGCTAATTTGTGGCTCATGGTCAGCTAGCCAATCATAAATTTGTGCAGCTTGCGCTAATGCCACCTGCTCACTGCGATAAAGGCGAGGGCTAGGGCAAAAGGCTTGGCCATTGATGTGTACAGCGGCAATCTGCCAATAGTCGCTGCCTTCTCCCTCTGGCATCACTTCTAAAAACCCACTATTTTTTGGCTCGATTATTCCTATGTTCATCTCAGAATAAAAATTTACGTGGTTTCACGGCAAGAAGTGAAATTATTTGGCTTAATACCTTGTGTTAATTGGTTGAGCCAACCCACAGGCTTTGTTTGCACCTGCTCAAATCTAGCAGTCTTCATCCATACATCTAAATTACCAGCAGCATACAATTTTGAATAAGGTTCTTGAAAAATTTTGATCAGCCATTGGAGATGAGAGAGCCTTTTTTGATTCCCATCCAAAAGAATTAATTGTCCTCCTGGTTTAACTAAACGGAAGCATTCTTGTAAAATTAATTGAGTAATTTGAGGTGGTGTTTCGTGTAATAAAAAGGAGGCAGTTATTAAATCAAAAGTAGCTGTCTCAAAACCAGTGTCCTCAGATAAACCATGTAGCCAGCGAATATTCAACTGTTGCTGCTGTGCTTTATGGTTAGCTAAAACTAGCATATAAGGGGACAAATCTAAGCCAGTGACGACTGCGCTACGAAAAGCTTGCTTTAATAGTAACGTTGTAGAACCAGTACCACAGCCTAAATCAAGAACAGTTTGTGGCTGACCCAAAATCTTGGAAATGAGCTGTTGACGAGTCCAAGCTTCATGAGGTGGAGAAGCCAAAGCTGTTACAGGATCGTAGGTGATAGCAGCCACAGGATTTAAGTAACCGCCTGAAATACCATGAAAGTTTTGGCTGCTGTAATAAAGTGGATAGTTGAAATCTGTTCTATGGAAGCCAGCACTTGACTGTGACCAATCAATAGTTTCATAAAATCTAAGTTTATCCTTGCCAATTAATAAGCTAAATAGTGATTTTAAGAAAACCTTCTTAATATAATTTTGAATTAATGACATAGCAACAAATAAATAAATTTTAGTCAATTAGATGTACTACATTAACTTATAACCAAAACTGGCGATAGTCCTTGATATACTGCCGTATGGTCAGAGGTGAACGATTGAGTAATTGCTCTGTATCAGATGTGATGTTGCCTGCTAATCCTAATCGAGCAGTTGTGTAGATTGCTAGCATTACTAAAATAAAGTCTATTGGCAACCTTTTGGAGCGCATTTGTCGAACAAAGTTTATCACAGAAGGATTATAGCGTACCCGTTTACCTAAAACTGATGTGAAGATGTCTGCAACTTCGTAATAGGTTAAGGCTTCTGCACCCGTAAGGGGATATGCTCTTCCCTGATGCCCATCTTCAATTAAAGTACGAACTGCAACGGCAGCAATATCCCGCACATCAATAAAACTTGTTTTACCATTACCAGCCGGAAGAAGTAATTCACTATGAACTTTGATGTCTTCTCTATGTGTGGTATTAAGATTTTGCATAAAAAAGCTGGCCCGTAAAAAGGTAGCTTTAATACCCAATTGGTTGATATAACGTTCAATTTGAGAGTGGGGTAGAAAACGGTTGCGTTCAGCTCCTAGTATTGAAAGAAACACAATGTGCTCAACGCCTGCAAGTTTTGCAGCATTTAGGGCTGGGGCAATTTGAAGACGAATATTAGTAAGGGCAGGCGGGCGCACTAAAAAAAGTTTATTGACTTCAAAAAAAGCATAATCAAAGGTGTCAGGATTTGTAAAGTCGAAGGGGACGCACTGAATATTGTTGCTTAAAAGGCGTTTAGCGCTGTTTGGATTTCTCACTGCGGCACAGACGTTACAATCGTGGGATTGCATTAAGCTCAGAACTTCTTGACCGACATTTCCTGTAGCACCCGTGACTAAAATTTTCAGCATAATCAGCGATTCCTGTTAGAGCATACTGAATTTTAGCCATCAATAACACTTTGAGTAGAGACAAGTGGTGCAGCTAAAAAACCCTCTGAAAGACCTGCCTCACGCAGACGAAAAGCACCAATATTCCGACTGAGTACTGCCAAACCTGCCAGGTGTGCTTGTAAGCCTGCTGTACTAGCGCAGCAATCAGTTAATACGATGGGTTAAATGCCAATATCGAAAAAATCCATGATAATTTGATATTCCTCTTCGACACCAATAGTAAATTCTTCAGCTTGGGATGACATACCTGGTGTTTCCTTTGCTTGTTAAGGAATCTTATTGCCAGGAGCGCCAACAGATAGGATTAATCGGTCGAGAATTAGCGAACTCTTTTAACAGCTAGATGCACTAAATGTTTGTTAATAAGTCCCAAAGTAAAGATGGCTTAATTCTTTCAATGAAACATCACTTTGAGGTTGTGGATTGCATTACTCCAAGAGCATTGGCGCATTATCTGGGCCCACAATCGCCACTACTTTGCTATCACTTGGCATGAACTGGCGACAGGTTTATTGGGTGTTAGCCAGCATCGTCAGCCTATTGATTGTAAGTGTCTTGGGTGCGATGATTTACCGCTACACACCAATGACGCTAAGGGTATCGACTTCAACAAATACAACTGCGTTAGAAAATTTGGGGCGATCGCTCCAAAATCCAGTAGTAGTGCTAACTGGGCTACTCCTGTTGGTTTCTATTGGTATAGAAGCTTGCATAGTTTAGAAATTATTCCAATGTTGATGATGCCATTGACAATTTTAATGGTGGGCTTACATTGCTGGCTAGTGCAACATTCGGCAAGAGGCAAGTAAGGTATTCATGCAGCGAGTAGCAGAGTTTATAGTTTAGGCACAAGCCTTGAAAAAAGATACCAACCGTCAAAACAATTTATAAATAATCTCTGAAAACACGCCCTAATCCTATTAATCTAATTTGAACGAAAAATCGTCATTCTAGGTACTGAAGAACCAAAATTTCGAGCGCCTACAAAAAACTGCAATGAACACGATGACCCCAGTCATTGTGCGACCCGTCCTCATTTTCGGGTTACGGAGAAAACATTGGCTATAGCGCAGCGAACTTTTATAAATATTGCGTGTCGTCTGCGAAAAACTTATGAGATGGAACTGAAAACTCAACAAACACTACGCTGTCAAATTATCAAACAAGATTTTTTATGAAGTTTTGTAAAAAATTGGCTGGTTCTGCATAAAACTTGTGTGCCCAATGTAAGTTATGCAGGTACTAGCTTGACGAGCATTAATTGAGGTTTACTTGATCTGGCATTGCGTAACAATTGTGGGAGCAACTACTGCTTTGTATAAGGGAGGTGCATTTGTAAAAAGAATGTGAGTTAGTAATCAGTCACAAGATGTATTCCGATTGTTTCGGTGTTATTTAATGACAAAACTCATGGTAATTATACCAATAATAAGCTTAGTAACCTTTATTACTAGCTTATCAATTTACTTCTTACTGACCTCAAGAGGTCGAATTTTGCTCAAATCTTTGATGACAAAAATAAACTGCCAATGGTGGAGACTTAGCTTTGGCAAGCTTAACCAACTAGGAACAAGATTTTCCAAGACTATAACAATTGCTGTGATTATTATGGTAGCAGTAATTGCTGGAAATAGTGTATCCGCGCAGGTTACGGGGTCGCCTCCAGTTTCGCTCAAGAGCGTATCGGTTCCAGAACCTGACAATCTTGGAGACTTTGTAAAAAACAAAGCAGCTGCAATCAAGTTAGGAAAGACTCTTTTTTGGGATTTACAAGTTGGAAGCGACGGAGTGACATCCTGTGCTACTTGTCACTTCCATGCTGGAGCCGACAATAGATCCATAAATCAGATTGCTCCTGGGCTTTTGCGGATTAACGCTGCTCGTACTGGGAATCCCGATATAATTTTTAATACAGGTGGCGGGCCAAACTACCAGCTAACAAAAGCAGATTTTCCCTTTCACAAGCTGTCAAATCCAAATGATTCTACGACTGTGGTATCTGACAGTAACGATGTTAGCTCCTCTCAAGGAGTCGCCAATACAAAATTTGTTGGTGTTATAGCTGGTAGCTCAAGAGACCTAGAAACAAGTGAGCCAGATCCAGTGTTTAAAGTGGGAGGTATCAATGTGCGCCGTGTCCAGCCGCGTAATACGCCAACCGTAATTAATGCAGCATTTAACTTCCGCAACTTCTGGGATGGAAGGGCACAGGATATCTTTAATGGGGTGAATCCTTTCGGTTTAAGAGACCCTAACGCCTCTGTGGTGAAAGCAGAAAACTCAAATCAGCTTAAATTTGTCAAAGTCAGCCTGAATAATTCGTCTTTGGCTTCCCAAGCGGTCGGTCCGCCCCTCAGTTCCTTCGAGTCGTCTGCTGATGGCCGTACTTTTCAAGAAATTGGTAATAAGTTTGGTCAAATTGACCTCAGCAAACTTATAGTTGTCAACAACTCGCTGGGTTCGCTGGAAAATATTCTGTCAATTGGGGGTACAAAGCTCCCTAGAGTCCTGGGGCAAAAGTTATCTGGACTTACACCACTAGGCAAACAGGTTGTGCATCCGCAAGACAGCGTTTTAGGTGCAGACAGTAGATATCCTCAGCCTGGACTGAAGGAAACCTACGAGCAGCTGATTCAAGATGCCTTTAAGCCAGAGTGGTGGAACTCTAATCAACTCATCCAAGTAGATGCTCAAGGTGAACGGACTTTTGTCAACAGCCCTGATAACTCTTCCAACACCAATGAGTACACGCTGTTGGATTATAACTTTTCGCTATTCTTTGGGCTTGCAATTCAATTGTACGAGTCTACACTCATTGCCAATGATACGCCCTACGATCGCTTCTTAGAAGGAAATACCACCGCCCTCACCGTGCAGCAGCAACGAGGCAAACAACTATTCGAGGGCAAAGCTGCCTGCATCTTCTGCCATAGTGGGTTAGAACTCACCAGCGCCTCGGTTAGCAACGTCAAGAACCAAAGACTCAGAGCCACCACTACCACTCCTAGAACCATCTCGGACAGAGGTTTCTTCAATATCGGTGTTAGACCCACCTTAGAAGACATCAGTGTTGGTGGTAAAGACCCATTTGGTAATCCGCTTTCGGAGTCGGGGGTAGCTGCTTTGGGGAAATTCCCACTACTTCTTGGTTCAAGCCCCAATATTACAGTTAGTTCCAATGACACAGTAGTTGCAGACGGACAGTTTAAGGTTCCTGGACTACGCAATATAGAACTCACAGCTCCTTACTTCCACAATGGTGGCTATTTGACTTTGCCGCAAGTGGTGGACTTCTATAATCGTGGTGGAGATTTCCGCCAGGAAGGGGTTCTCCGCCCATTGGGATTAAGCGAAACTGAAAAAGATGACTTGGTGGCTTTCCTGAAAGGACTCACTGATGAGCGAGTCGTCTCTGAGAAAGCGCCCTTTGACCACCCGCAACTGTTCGTTCCTAATGGACATCTAGGTAACTCTATGTATGTTGTCAATGATGGTACTGGCAAAGCTGCCGATAACCTACTAGAAATTCCTGCTGTAGGTAAGGATGGTGGTAAAGGTACTCCAAATTTCCTGAACTAACTAGCAATTTGAGTTCGTCGCTCAGGTATCAGAGCAGGGGGAGATAAGTGAAAAAAATTACTTCCTTGTCCCCCTGATCTTTGCATACTTACAAACTGACGCCAATTTACTATCAGAAGAGCTAGCCCGTAGAAGTACGTGACGAAAGGCTGGGGTTGTCTCTTGAAAGATTACTGGCATCTCGAATACATCAGTATAGAAGTCGATAAAACGGTCGATATCTGCTGTTACCACTGCAACATGGTGGATACCTGATACAAGATTCATGGCGTTACTCCAGTTGGATTGTGCAATTTCTTTTCATGGCTATGGTTGTGAATAAGCAGCGAACGCAACGGGAGCCTTAGCGAAGCGATGTCTACGACGGGCTACGCCTACGCGGTCGTGCCGTTGGTCAAAATCAATGATCGGCCCCTTCGACACAATTCGATTTGGATTAATATCAGTCATACTGATGTAATAGCTGCGCTTAGTATAGTCTAGGTTGCAAGTCGCTTTGAACTGAGGACATGTATTTGGGATTGGCTTTCAGATAAATATCTTGCAAATATTGAGTGTGATTCACCCAGTCAGGAATAGCTCCCGGTGCTTCAGTAAACATCTATCCCAAGTCGCTCATAATCGGATCGACGATAGAGATTGAGATTGCATCATTCAAACCTTTGAGTTCTCGCATAATTAAGGTGCAATGCGTCCACGGACACGATAAGGAAACGTAGAGGTGATAGCGTCCTGCTTCTGCCTTAAACGCGCTAGAACCATCGGCGGTTACACGATAGCGAAACGTTGTCGGCGTCTCATTGAAATTACTGCCCTTATCTGATTTATTTCCATCGGTTGTCCATTTGCCTTCGATCATCATTCCTGATGCCATAATTCTCTCCTAACACGCTTGTGTGTTTGGAAACTACAAAATCTATGATTTTGAACTTGTGAGGATTACTTCAGCATTACGTCTTTCCTTTTCTGAAGAATGTTAATTTCTTAAAAATTCTTTATAGAACCCATTTGACATCTAAGAAGGTGCAGCAAGCTTCTTAACCATCAACCGAATAAAACAAATTGGGGATAAACTAACTCTTTCTCCTGCTTGAGGTGTTTTTTCTTGATAACCGTGGTCTAACGGGATAGTGATCTGGGAAATTTTATCCAGTAGAGAAGCGATCGCAGTTCCGTATAAGCGATCGCTATAATTAATCACTAACCACAGGGATTGATTATGACAATTATATTTGTCCCAGTACTTTAACGATTGCAGTGCTAGCCCCCTCATCCCGTCACTCTTAAGACATACAAAATAGGCAATTGTTCTACTTAGCCACAAGAGAACAATCACCTCAGTCAATGAGTGTTTTTACGTTTTCACTCGTAAATGCAAACTACAACGAATATGTTACCAGCTTCACCTAAAAAAATGTATTTAGCTGAAAAAATACTATTTATTGGTGATTTTTTCCCACTCAATTAGGATTTAGAGCATGTCTAAAAAGTATAAAGTTTAGCTCGTGCGCTAGAGTGAACACATGAGGCGAAAACCATACGATACTGATTTGACAGATAAAGAATAAGAAATTATAAAGCCGTTAATTTTTGTTCCAAAGCCTAGTGGTCGTCCACGCCAAGTCAATATAAGATAAATCATCAATGCCATCTTCTATATTCAACGCAGTGGCAGGGAAAAGGAGATTACTGCCCGATAACTTTCCTCCTTGGAAAACATTTTATGATTATTTTCGAGATTGGCGAATTACGAAAGTATGGCAAGCAATGCTGAAAGCCATTCGTGAGCAAGTGTGCTTATCTAATGGTAGCCCTTCCTTTGAGAATATGGAGATATTTATTAATTAAGTTCTTTAGTAAATAAATAATTTACAATTCCTATATATACCTTTTAATTAATTACTAAAGCTCTTTAATAATAAATCAAACTCCTAAAGTAAATTAGCACTCAAGGCTTGTCAGTGCTAATTATTGACTAAGGTTTAATGTTATAATATAGATATAAATTATACTTTGTATAGATGCTTTAGCTACTTCTTAGACGTTATGTTAGAAAAAACTAAAGTTTTACTGCAATTAATTTAAAATTGGGAGTGGTAGCATGAGATATACTTTTGATATTGTCGGAGTATCTCCACTTTTGCAGTTTTTTAATCACCAACAGCAAAATGGGCAAAAACCACCCCGCCAAGGCGTGGAATACTTGGGAATGCATACCTGTACACTAGATACGTTTCTAGAATCAGTGGAATCAGTTCCAGCAAAGTGGGATTGGAATCTGGATCAAGTGGTAGATACCGTGATTCAGTTTTGGTTGAATAACTCAGACAGCATTCGTTATTGGAAAATACGTTTAACTGATGCTGGTAAGGATAATTTACTAGTCGCAAGATTGGCGGATATAACCGCCTTACAAGCTGAATTTGAATCCCTACTAGATAAGGAGTGGTGAAGGGAGAAATAGGTAAAATTGATAAAGAATTCAGGGGTGGAGCAACTCTTGCTCCGCCTTCAGTCAGAATGCACGCTTTTTTGTGTTGTTTTCGTTTTTAAGTGCTTTGAGAACTTTGAAATATAATTTTTTTAATAGTATTTTTTAAGACGTTTGCGTTCATTTTAACACTGATACAGATTTTACTTATGTGTATCCTTATAAATCATACAAACCCAATATTTGCCAAACTTTCTGCTTGAGCATTGTTATGCTCTAGAAACAATTACACATTAAGGCTTTGAGATTCATTGCCACCTGAAAATTCTAACTTCAGTGGTCTAAAATATAGCGCTCAGTGTTGACAATTTTTCAATAATCGAATAACAAGGTGGCAGCAGCATTAAAAAAAGGGTTAGTGCATTCCTACCTAGAAACTAATTAACGCCCTTCATTAAACTTCATACGGTTAACATAATTATGCCAGAAAATACGGATTACAAAGCTTCTAAATCAGACAATCAGGCTATTGCTTATAAAGAACGCCTCAATTCTTGGGCGATCGCTCGTCTACTTCCTAATACGCAACGAGAGATTGTTGCTCGCTTCCGCAGCCGTTCTGATGCCGAAGGGTATATGCGGCACCTCCCCCAGGAAATACCAAATGCTTCTTACATGGTTGTTTTTGATTGTCAACGCCAAGAAGCTGTGATTTAAAGTATAAGTATAGGCACTAAACCTATCTTGAAACAGGGCAGTTTTCTGTAAGCTAGAACTGCCCTTTGCCTTCCTCGATAAAAAATTAAAAATGTGTAGGCGTAGCCCATCAAAGACATCGCTTACAACTCGAGATTACAATTCACGCTTCACTTAAAAATTCTGGAGTTGTCAACGAGCATATCAATCTTTGTATTTTACGTTTTCAAATCCGAGTTGCCGAGCCAGTAAGCCTTTGCACGTAGAGTGTTAGTAAGCCAGTAACTTTAAGTTTATTCGCGTCAGTGGCATATTAGCGATCGCCTACGGCGGCGGGTATGCCATTGCGATCGCGTCTCATCCAAAAGCCTAGTACCGCAAGGTGGAAGTCAGCCCCTTTGGGGAAGTCACGCATAATTGTATTCCAACCTCTTGCGCCATTTGAAAGGGTATGTCTATTTCCGCGCCCGGTGTACTAATACAGACAATTTGCTGCTATCAAAAAAACGATAATTATAACCAGAAGTTATTAACTTTTTCTGACAAGATAATATCCAAATATCTAACCTATAAGTAAATTCCGTAATTGCCCCCTTGCTATTGATATTTCAAATTACTTAAAAGTAAAAGTTAGTGCAATAAACCCTGAAAGTGCTGGAGGGTTAATAAGTGGTCAAACAGCACCGACATAACTGGTTAAAAGCTGTGAATTTTTTCCGCAAACGAAAATTACTAGCGCTGTTGCTAGTAATTTTCTTCTCAATTTCTGTAGTCATACTCTGGCAGAGACTTTTAATCCAAACTTCGAGTTTATTAACACAATTTCTATTGATTGCAGGGTTATTGGTTATTGTCGCGCTGACATTATCAATCTATTTTACCTTAATATTGCAAGCAAATAACCAGCAGATAACAGCAGAAAATCAGGATTTAACTCACAAAATTTTTCAACAGAAACAGGTAGAAATTTCCCTCCGCACCAGCGAAAATCGTTTGCGGCAGTTATTGGAAACTGTCAAAGTCATCCCTTGGGAATTAGACTTGAAAATTTGGCGATTTATTTACGTTGGGCCGCAAGCGGTAGACTTGCTAAATTATCCGATCGCAGAGTGGTACGAAGAAAATTTTTGGAGCAATCATCTACATCCAGATGACTTGGAAAAGTCTGTTCGTTTTTGTCAAGAAGCAACTGCTAGGTGCGAAAATCACAAATTGGAATACCGGATGTTAGCAGCCGATGGGCGAGTTGTTTGGCTTCGAGATGTTGTTAGCGTGGTTGAGGAAGCAGGAAGTCCTACTATGCTAAGGGGGTTTATGTTTGACATTACTGATTTGAAGGTGGTTGAAGAAACCTTGAGACTAAGGGAGAGGGCACTTGCTGCTACCAGTAATGGAATTATTATTGCCGATGCTAGACTCGCCCATCATCCAGTTATTTACGTCAACCCAGCTTTTGAGCAAATAACAGGCTACAGTGCTACCGATGTGATTGGGCAAAACTGTCGATTTTTGCAACGCACAGATAACCAGCAACCAGCACTCAAAGAACTGCGCTCATCTATTAAAACTGGAATAAGTTGCAAAGTTGTTCTCCGCAACTATCGCAAAGATGGCACTTTATTCTGGAATGAATTGAGTATTTCTCCCATTCATGACGAAAATGGTAAATTAACCCACTTCATTGGAATTCAGACAGATATTAGCTTACGCAAGCTTGCTGAAGCCAGTCTGCATCGGCAAGCCCTCACCTTTGAAAACATGCATGATGGCGTAATTATCACAGATTTAACCGGAAATATTATTGACTGGAATCCTGCTGCCGAAAACATGTTTGGCTATAGCAAAGCAGAGGTTCTAGCTAAAACTCCCAGTATTTTGCATAAACCGGAAGAAGCCGCAGTGCTGACCAACAAAATTCTCGAAAGACTCAACCAAGAAGGACGCTGGTCAGGGGAGATATACTTTATTCGCAAAGATGGTACTGAGGGGATTTCCGAAACAATCATAATCTCTTTACAGGATGAACAGGGGAAAACTGTTGCCACTGTGGGCATTAATCACGATATTACCGAAAACAAACAAGCCAAAGAAGCACTGCAACGGCAATTGCATCGAACTCTACTACTTGAACAAATTACTCAAGAAATTCGTCAAAGTCTTGATAGCAGAAAAATATTTGAGACGGCTGCTACCCAAATTGGCAAAGCATTTGGAGTTGAGCGCTGTCTGATCCATTCTTTTATTAGCGACCCCACACCCCAAATTCCCCTTGTAGCAGAGTATAGTACACTCCCTGGTTATTGCTCCATGTTGAAATTGGAAATTCCCATGACCAATAATCCTCATGCCGAGCAGATGATGGCACAAGAAATAGCGATCGCTTCTCCCAATGTCTACCTTGATCCTTTACTCCAGGCGGTTGAACCTATCTGCCAACAAATTGGGCTGAAGTCTATGCTGTCAATTCGCACCTCCTATCAAGCAGAACCCAATGGTGCGATCGGCTTACATCAGTACAGCTATTTTCGCCAGTGGACACAAGACGAAATCGAATTACTACAAGCAGTGGCGGCTCAACTGGGTATTGCTCTAGCACAGGCTCACTTACTGGAACAAGAAACCCGCCAACGTGAAGAACTTACCTTGAAAAACTTTGCCTTAGAGCAGGCAAAACGTGAGGCAGAAGCCGCAAATCGGGCAAAAAGTGAGTTTTTGGCGATGATGAGTCACGAAATTCGGACTCCAATGAATGCTGTTATTGGCATGACTGATCTATTGCTGGATACTGACCTCACGCCTGAACAGCAAGACTTAGTAGAAATAGTTCGCAGTAGCGGAGATGCTTTGCTCAACATCATCAACGACATTCTAGATTTCTCTAAAATTGAGTCGGGCAAACTGGAATTAGAAGAACAGCCTTTTGATTTGAGAGCTTGTGTGGAGCAGGCTATTTCCCTATTAGCTCATAAAGCTGCCCAAAAGGATATCGAACTAGCTTACCTAATCCAGCCGCAAGTTCCTACTCAGATCATCGGCGATATGACACGTCTGCGCCAAGTCTTGATGAATCTTCTCAACAATGCCATTAAATTTACTGAAAATGGAGAAGTGCTACTCTCTGTCGATCTGGGGACTTGGGATCGGGGATTGAAGATAAGGAGTAATGGGGATTTGGATCAAGAAACTTCTTCCCAGTCCCCAGTCCCCAGTCCCCAGTCTTCTATACCTGTTGGAGAGCCGCAACTTCTATACGAAATTCAATTTGCTATTAAAGATACAGGTATTGGTATCGCACCAGAGAAGATAGAGCAGTTATTTCAACCCTTCACTCAGGCTGATGTCTCCATGACTCGACGCTATGGTGGCACAGGATTGGGACTGGCCATAAGTAAGCGGCTCAGTCAGATGATGGGCGGCACTCTTTGGGTGGAAAGTCAAGGGTTTGTCGGTGGCAATCCTAAACCTCTATGGAAAGCTGGAAAATTTTCCCAAGGTTCAACATTTTACTTCACTATTAGTACGAAAGTGGCTGCTGTGTCAGAACAAGCTGAATTAAGCAGTTCGCCAGTGCAGCTTGCATCTAAGCGTCTGTTGATTGTGGATGACAATCTGATCAATCGCCAAATTCTCACCTTACAAGCAGAGTCTTTGAAGATGCAAGTTTATGCTGCCAAATCTGGTAAAGCAGCTTTAGCTCAACTTGCTAAAGGAACGCAGTTTGATATTGCCATTTTAGATATGCAGATGCCGGAAATGGATGGCATAACCCTAGCTCGTCAAATCCGCAAGCAATTTGGTTGTCAAAACTTGCCTTTGGTGATTATGACCTCTTTGGGTAAAGTAGAAACTTCCTCTGATTTTAATGATGTCCAGTTTGCTGCCTCTTTGAGTAAACCGATCAAACAGTCTCAACTCTACGATGTTATTACCCGTGTTTTGGCAAATCAGCCAATCCCGGTAAGTATTTCTCATTTTCCCTTGGTTGATCGGCATTTAGCCCATCGACTGCCACTGCGGATTCTTCTGGCAGAAGATACGATTGTCAATCAAAAAGTTGCCCTACTGATGCTCCAGAAAATTGGTTATGTGGCGGATGTTGTAACTAATGGGTTAGAAGTGCTAAAGGCTTTGCAAAAACAGCCCTATGACCTAGTGTTGATGGATGTCCACATGCCCAAAATGGATGGGTTAGAAGCAACTCGAAGAATCTGTCAAGAATGGGGAGTGGGTTTTCGTCCCTATATCATTGCGATAACTGCCAATGCAATGCGGGGCGATCGCGAAGTCTGTCTTGCTGCTGGTATGGATGACTACATTAGCAAACCTATTCAGCTTCAAGAGTTAGCTGAGGCACTCAGCAAATGCCCACCCCAAAAAAGTTCTGAATTCACTTCCAGAGGAAAACAAGGTAAGGTGATGTGCTTAGAATTGCAACCTTCGCAAAATATCCTACAATCAGAGCAAAACCAGACATCAAAAACCGCCAAAATCGATGCCAAAATTCTCCAATCTTTGCAGAATATGCTGCGAGGAGATCGTGTGGCATTTGTTGAACTGATTGAGTGTTATCTTACAGAGACACCGAGATTGGTGCAAGATATCAGCACAGCTATCACAACTCAGGATGCCCAGACTCTATTGAACACAGCCCACCAACTTAAGTCTAGCAGTGCTTCTGTTGGAGCGATCGCCCTATCACAGCTTTGCAAGGTGTTAGAAGCACAGGGATGCGGCAGTAAATTAGAAAACAGCCTAGAATTAATCTCACAACTATATCAGGAGTATGAACAAGTTAAAGCTGCCTTAGAAAAAGAACTTGCGAAGGATGTACCATGAAAGCCGATGCTCAAGAAAGCCAATCTTTAGTTCTAATTGTTGATGATGAACCTTTTATCCGCCTGATACTACGGCATTTCTTAGAGCGGGAAGGCTATCAAATAGCGGAAGCTCAAAATGGCATAGAGGCAATAAAAGTTTTTAAGCAATTGCATCCTAATATAGTACTTCTTGATGCCATGATGCCAGATATGGATGGGTTCGAGTGTTGCACTCAGTTACAGAGTTTTGAATGCAGCAAGTACACTCCAGTTTTAATGGTTACAGGACTTGAAGATCAAGAGTCAGTTGACCGGGCATTTGCTGTGGGGGCAATGGATTATGTTACCAAACCGATCCACTGGGCAGTTTTGCGACAACGGGTAAAACGCTTGATTGAGCAATCTCAGTTACAGCAAAAACTGGAAGCCCTTAATGTGGAATTGCAGCGATTAGCTACTATCGATGGATTAACTCAAGTAGCTAACCGCCGAGGGTTTGAAGAGTATTTGAACCAAGAATGGCAGCGCATGAAACGGGATAAATGCCCCCTTTCGCTGATTCTTTGCGATGTTGATTTCTTCAAATTATATAACGATACTTATGGTCATCGGGTAGGCGATCGCTGTCTTCAAGAAATTGCTAAAGCGCTCAAAGATATTATTAAACGTCCCGGAGATTTAGTTGCCCGTTATGGCGGGGAAGAATTTGCTGTAATTTTATCTAACACAGACACCGAGGGGGCGACTCATGTTGCCGAAAAAATTTGTGATGCTGTCCGAACACTAGCAATTCCTCATAAAAATTCTCAAGTTAGTCCTCATGTTACCCTGAGTGCTGGGTTTACAACAGAAATTCCTCAGCCAGATTCTGATATAGAAGAAATGATTTCCGCCGCAGATTGGGCGTTGTATCAAGCAAAGGAAGCAGGACGCGATCGCTTTGTGCAAAATAAATATTCAACTACCCAAAAGTAAAAATTCCTGTTAGTGAGCCAAAATCGACACATTTCCAGCCTATTTTAAATGTATCGGCTTGGATTATCATCTGCTTATTCTATGCCTTGAAAATGCTCTTTCTCACCTTTAAACCATTCATCCAAGACGGATCAATTAGATGATCATGTTGCAGCCGACCTACAACTATATCAGGATGAATACTGATACGTTCCGCAAAATCAATCACATCAATTTCAGATTTAAGCTTCGTTAATTCCCCCTCATACTCAGGTAGAATCAAAAATTCCCGCGACCACTTATCTGCTTGGTGTTCCTGCTCCGATTTCAAACTTTCCCCGTTATTCCATTCATCGAGAAAAATATTTTCTTTATCATGTAGCAAAATATGTGCTGCTTCATGGAAAAAATTAAACCAGAAGCGGTCATTGGTTTTACCATAAAGCGAAAGTTGAATCAGTGCCTTATGAGGGTTTAACCACCGTGCGACACCACTGACGTGCGCTTTCTTTATTGATGGTATTAAAACAAGCACAACCCCTGCTTCCCAGCACAACTTTTGCATCTGTGGTTCAAACTCCTCTGGCGGTAACACCGTCAAAGTGCGAATTTGCCGCACCGCCTTTTCAAATTTTGGTTTACTGTACTTGGGACAGTCTAGTTGTTCTGCTCTTATTTCCCCCAACCGTAACCAAGTGGAAATAGCACCAACATCACTTTGCTCTTCGCGTGTACGACGAAAAGCAACTTCCATACCTGCATAATAATTCTGCCAATCTTCCGGCGAGGCAACACCGAAAAATTGCAGTAACTTTTTTACCAAATCAGGCTTATTCTTGGCAATTAAACGGCACTTAGGAATTACACCTTGGTTCATCAATTCTTTGACTGGTAACTGATCTAACCAAGATGTCCACCCCTTTAAGCGATTTTCTTCTTCTATCCGTGCTAAACCAGCCCGATATTGGGCTTCACGATTAAGCCAAAATGCAGTTGTACTCCCTAAAACCCGTTCTAGCTTCAGGGCTGTTTCTTCATTGATGGGTGCTTTGCCGTTGATCAGTAGGCTGATATGTTTGGTAGTGTAGCCTAATCGGTCTGCTAACTGTACTTGTGTCCAATCACGCTCTTCTAAGATATCAGCGATGGTATCACCGGGAGGAGATACCCAATCTGGAGTAAAGGTACGGGTTGTCTCAATCATGGTAATCTCCAATAAAAACAATACAAACAGCAGTAACTTTTGACCAATCTATGCTTCCATCATCGCTAAGGGGAATGGGGTCATTATCTGGCTTAAATACAAGTCTTTTAGCACCTTCTAGGTCTACTGCAAATTCACCTGCCCGATCTCCTTTTAAGGGATGGGGACGACCTGCAAATAATTCCTTGACACAACTAACAGCTCTAAGGTCAGCCAATCGGGCTGTCAATTTCTTTGCACATTTTGCACCCAATTTTGTTATTGCTGCGTCTTCTTGTTCGCATAGGTTTTGCAGTTTGTTTTTAGCGAAGGTGATTTCCATGCGTTACTAGACTAATATAAGTTTACCATTTTGGTAAACAAATTTGTTATTTTCCTAAAAAATCTAGCATATAAACTAATCAGCAACGCTTAAAAATCTACCCCTCGTTTAAGTTCTACACCTTGATTTGCATAGTGTTTGTGGCAATAAACCTCTGAGTGGATGCTAGCCAAGTCGAAGTATGCGGGTGGATTTTGGCAACGACCAGTGATAATGATTTCGGTGTCGCGAGGTTTGCGGAGTAAAGCTTGGACAATCGGTTCAACGGGGAGTAATTCTAGATCAACAGTAGGATTTAGTTCATCAAGAATAATAGTTTTATATAATCCAGAGGCGATCGCAACTTTAGCGATTTCCCAACCCCTTTCGGCTTCTACATAATCTAATTCTTGCCGGGAATTTCGCCAGACGATCGCATCTCCACCGCAGCGCTGATGATCCACCACTTCTGGATATGACTGCTGTAAGGCAGCGATCGCAGCGTCTTCTGTGTAGCCAGTACCACCTTTAAGCCACTGCATAATCAGCACACGGGTAGACCCAGGATGATTAATTCCCCTACCAATAGCTTGTAAGGCCTTGCCCAAAGCACTAGTAGACTTGCCTTTACCAGCACCAGTATAAATTTCAATCCCTTCAAGGAAGAGAGCTTTAGCTGTTGGGTGGTGATGAGGTTTCATTTCTGAGTGCAAATCTGCAATATCAAGCAACTTTTGCGGTGCGGCGCGTCCGGTGGCGATGATTTCCAACTCTTGGGGTTTAGATTTTAATGTCCGTACCACTTCATCTACTGGTAGCAAACCCAAATCCAGAACCGGGTTAATTTCATCTAAGACAACAACTGAATATAAACCACTAGCGATCGCGCCTTTAGCTACATCCCAACCCCGCATCGCTTCATCTCGGTCAAAAGTGGTAATTTCCTCATGACCAAAAAATTCGGCTCTCCCAGTGCGAACCTGGTCAATTAAATGAGGAAATCCGCGTTGCAAAGCTGCGATCGCGCCATCTTCGTCATAATCACGTTCAGGCCCTTTTAAAAACCGCAGCAATAAAACGCGGTTAGAATTGCTAGGCGTATTGATCCCTAAGCCAATAGAGCGCAAAACCACCCCCAAAGCTGCTTGAGACTTACCTTTACCCAGACCATCGTAGACGTGAATTTGACCGACGAGCCGTTCTTGACGCACTTGCGCCGTGCGAATACCAATACCGTTCCTTGTCATTTCTCGAAAAGCTATAAGTGGCAGTCTTTAATCTTACCTAACGTCTTGTAATCTTAGGTAGAGAAACTGCTCCTCTCATGCATCCGTATAATGTATAAATAATCTCGACAATATCATATTGCATACCAATATAGTAAAGGACAAAAACAATCAGATAATTTCCACCATCACCCTCACTATCCCAGTTATACTCTCTACAGTTAACCCTTAACCTTGACCATTTATGCCTGAAAATTGGATGCTTCCCAGAATTTTTCCTATTGGTGGAATTCTGTTTGACTTTTTATTTGTACTGATTGCTATCCCCATTGAAGCGTATGTTTTGCACAATCGACTAAAATTTGACAAAAAAACTAGCATTTTTTATGCTATCTCTATGAATCTGTTTTCTAGTGTAATTGGTTGGTTCGTATTTTTTGTAGCAGAACCAATGTTACCGATCCAGATGAAATCAGAATTAATTAGCTATATGTTTTTTAATAATTTTAAATTAGCAAATACACAAATTTTACTCATTTTAACTGCTTGCATAATTTTCTTTGCTACTTTTATAATGAAGTTTTTCATTTTAAGGGTATTACTACTATCATTGAGTGAGCCAGTTGCTAAAAAAGAAGATGAGCCTCAAACATCTCAACGGCGGCGATGGCGTACTTTTAGCACTGCTAAATTACAAAATACCAATTTAGTGATTACGACATTAATTGCGAATTCTCTAAGTTATAGTGCTATAAGTATTATTTTATTCTTTCGCTCAAAGTAGCAAGATTTTACTTAATTTAAAGGAAGAATAGTGATTGATTAATCAAGTGGAGGTAAGAATATGAATACATTATTTAAAGATGTATTTGGGGTTTTTAAATTTACTGAAGGGCTTTATGCAGGAATTAGAAAGATATTAGTTCCACCTAAAGCTTATTCTTGGCAAACATTTATTTATTTGAGTATTTTTTCTTGGATAGTTTCATATTTTGCTATAGGTTATATAAAAGATATAATTGCCTTTTTCGGTTGGTTATTTTTAATTGCTGGCACAGCTTGGTATACAACTGAAGATCCTTTGAGGGTTCCTGGTACTTTTATGCCAGTCGGGGCAGTGATTACTGGATTCTTAGTGAGTGTTTTTGCATTTGGAGATCAACAGGATGTCATTACACCAAGAACAATCGTTTTTTGGCCGACAATTTCAGCGCTAATTACGGCTATACCAGAATTTATTGAAGGAAATGATACCGATGCAAAAGCTAGAATTCCTAAACCACAAGACCGCCAAAGAATCATAATTTTAGTTGCTAGTAGTATGCTGCTAAGTTGCTGGATTCAGTTTCACTTTGTGATGAATAATTGGTTCCAACAATATCCCAGTTTACAAGCAGATACTTTTAAAGGTAGTACCGTTCTTGTCAGTACAGAAAAACGCCTAAAAATCCCACGAAACGGCGCTATAATTCTAGAAAAACTTCAACCGCTAGTAATAGAAGAAATAGCTAAAAGACCTTGGTCGGAAGTGGAGAAATGGCTGATACCGAAAAAAGATATTGAACCTCGGGTAGTAACTCTGGGTAGAGGAGTAATTCAAAAGAACTTGGGTAAATATGAAGAGAAAGAACTATGGCGTGTTGAACCGCTTGTAACTAATATTAAGCCTGGATATAGGTCTGGATATATATTAGATTTATTAAGTATTTGGATGGGTCCGAGTTCTAACCCACGAGGCTATTACTTGAAAAAATCTTGTCGCATTGAACCAGTTGCTGCAACTAGCAATTCAGACAATAAAATTACAGTTGCAGAAATTGAATGCGATCGCGGTAGTAAACTTTTTGTTGGAACACCGCCTTTGCAGCAGGGGGAGGAGCAGGGGAACAAGAATCAATGACCAATGACTAATGACTAATGACTAATGACTAATGACTAATAACAAATGGCTATTAACAGAATTTTTGTATTGGCAAAGAATGTGTTTCAGGAAGTGGTACGCGATCGCATCCTATTTATTATTGGTTTTTATGCGCTGATAATCGCCATTGCTTTCCGTGTCCTTCCTGAATTTGCAGCAACGACTGAAGACAAAATCTTTTTAGATTTTGGGATGGCGGCGATGAATGCCATCGGGTTAATTGTGACGATATTTATTGGTACGGGACTGGTTAATAAAGAAATTGAAAAACGCACTATTTTGGTATTAATTGCTAAACCTGTCAGCCGCAGCGAAATTATCGTCGGCAAATACTTGGGTTTATCCACAGTACTAGCTGTGCTTGTCGCCACGATGACAGCAATTTATCTATTCTTTGTGCAATTGGGTAACATTTCTCATTCAACGACCAGCATTTTAATTGCTGCAATCTTCTTATTTTTGCAGTTGTCATTAATCACGGCTGTGGCTATTACCTTCGGTGTTTTCACTGCTTCTTTACTGGCAACTGTTTTAACCTTTGCGGTATATTTAATCGGAAACATTACTCAAGATTTAGTACAACTTGGTCGCCTGAGCCGCAACCCTGGTATGGAACGTCTAACTCAAGGTTTGTTTCTCATCTTACCAGATTTATCTCGATTAGATTTAAAAAACGATGCCGTTTATGGTCTGCAAGCACTACCTGACACAACTGTATTGATTACAAATGCTGGCTATGGCTTACTTTATAGTGCTATGTTGTTAGCGATCGCTATTTTTATCTTCTCACAACGTGAATTTTAGTGATTACTGATTAGTCATGGGCATTGGAGCAAACAGAAAGTTTTTCTCTGCTGACAAATGATAAATGACAAATGACAAATGACTAATAAATAACTATCTGAGGTTGCTCAATTGTGCCATCAGGCATGATAGTATCTCCGAGCTTGGCATAAATCAGGTTTGTCTCCCAAAGATTTGCCTTATTCAAGTTTGCCTTGGTTAAATTTGCCCATGTCAGGTCTGCACCTGTTAAGTTGGCCTCAGTTAAATTAGCTTCTAGTAATTTTGCTCCACATAGCTTTGCTCCTGTGAGATTTGCTCTAACTAAATTAGCTTCAATCAGTGATGCTTCAATTAATTTGGCTTCACTTAAGTCTGCTTCTCTCAAATCCACATCACATAAAGAAGCACCCCAAAGATTACTACCTGTGAATTTTGCCCGCCATAAGAAAGTTCCGCACAAATTTGTTCGTGTTAAATCAGCATTAATCAAATTAGCTTCGCACAAAGATGCTTCATACAAATTAGCTTCGCGTAAGCTAGCTTGCATCAGATTTGCGCCACTTAAATTAGCACGAGTTAGGATACAGCCACATAAATTTGCATCACGCAAATCCGCTCCTATGAAGTTAACACCACTTAAATCAATTCCTTTCAGGTCGATTCCACGCAAGTCGCATCCACTGAAATCTCGGCGCTGAAAATATTTATTTGTGATTTGACTTAATATAAATTCCTGTTGATCAGCATAATTTTTCATGGTATTCACCTCTGGGTGTAATTTATCTCAATGGTCGAGTGTGATAGTTACCGTATATTGAGAGTACACCGCAAATGGAGATCATCTGAGTAAATAATCAGAGATAAACTCCGAAAAAATCGCTAGGAGCTTGAAAATGCGCTTCTTAACTGGTTTTTAAAACAAAAAATGCTGACATAGGTCAGGAAACATTGATAAGTCAAGTAGAATAAATTAGGTCAGTGAGAATAACTCAAAATCACCATTACTTCTGTCAGCACCCCACCTACACTCTTTAGGTCTGCCGATTTTGGTTTTTTAATCAGGGATTAGCCGTTCCAATGCACGAAGACGGACAGCGCAGGGCAAAAATGCGTAGGCGTAGTCTGTTGTAAACATCGCTAGCATTACTAGTTGTGCCAATATTGGAACCAAAAACCACACTCAAAGATTCTATAAACAACAGTAAACCAGGACTCACCATTGATTTAAACTCAAATTAAACAAACATTAATACTTAATGCAAGTAAGACAAATGTTGTAATAACAATTGCAGATTAAATCATCAAAAACGAATTTTTTACTGTTTACAGGGCTAGGAGATTAGTGCTTTCTATATCGCTTGAAACTGAACCACATTGATATTTAATCACAAATGTCTCCGAACGTAGGCTAGGCTGTAAAATCTTTATATGCTAAATTTTAGATAATTGGCATTTGCAATCTTTGTCAGCATTGTAGCTTTGCATGATTTACTTTCACTTCTAATTAATAAATATCTTTATGAGTAGCTTAGTCTTTTTATTAATTGGGTTAGCAACTTTCTTCTTTGCTTTAAGAACTAAGGAGGAAATTCATCGCATTGCGGCTATGGTAGTTGGGACAATTGTTCTGGTTTGGGGATTTGCTCTGGCTCCTTTGTCATTTCAATTGCTATTTGAGATAATCTCAGTTTTAGCGGCTTTCTTTGTTTGTATGCGATGTTTGGGTTGTGGTTTCAAGCAAGATTAATTTTAAACTTGATAACGCATTAGCTTTCTGACTTATTTAAGAGATAGTTTATTTATTGACAAGGGGCGAGGGAGAAAGGTAAAAACCTCATCCCTAGTAGGCGACTTGTTCATCCCTTTTCCTTTTTCACCTTTTAATTTATCTGTATTTAACTAATGACTGAATCTACTAAACTCTGTACAATAAATTATTAGTTTTTACTGCATCTCCTTCACCATACCTATAAATGTCAGATCAACCTGCACTCCTAATCGAACTGCTCCGTGCGGCTTACGCAGCCTTCAACGCGCGAGACATTGACGCTGCCCTTGCCCTCATGACTCCGGACGTGACTTGGCCAAAAGCGTTCAAAGGCGGTTTTGTCCGTGGGTCTGAAGAAGTTCGCGCTTACTGGACGGAGCAATGGAGCGAGATCAATCCGCACGTCGAGCCGATTTCCTTTTACTCGGAGGAGGCCGGGCGCATTTTGGTCGATGTGCATCAGGTCGTGCGTGACTTGGATGGAGCAGTTCTTGCCGATGAGCACGTGGGCCATCGATTCACCCTTGAACACGGCTTGATTCAAGCTATGGAAGTCTGTCCACTTCCATCGTCCACCCCAAAGGCCTAACCACGCGCTCCTATCGAACAGGCATCGGCGGGCGGCCTTCTTCTGTATCCGGGGTGAAGTAAGCATCCGTACAGAAAGTTACGCGCTTGGATTTGATGAGCCGCTTTTAACCCAAGCGATCTGCCGTGGGCGGCAGCGCTTCCGCAGAGCGGACGCTTACGCGAACGCGATCGCCACGGAGAAACCTGTACCAATTGAAGTGTGATTTGAATTTTGCCAATATTTTTGATTTTATTTTCTTATCCCGCTTTTCTGTTCCGTTGCTACTCGCACCCCAATATCAAAAAAAAGCGTAGGCGCAGCCTACGCTGATTTTTAGATTACAAAATACATATTAAGCAGCAACAGGTTCCAACAACTTAATTTCAGAGAAGATAAATTCTTGAATAGAAACTTGTCCTGCTGTCTCGGTGCGAATCTCCCGACGATTTAGAATAAAATAGTCTCCAACTTTTTCATATTCATCGGTAAATTCGCTTCTACCGCCCTTTTGTTCTCCAGTCTTGGGGTCATGGTACACAGAGTCATAGCGGTGGGATAGGTAGCCTTCCCCAGTGTCGTGACTGCTAAAGGTGTCAATTGTAACATAAATACCGTGAATTAGACGGTGAACATGGCATACTTCATTATTGCGGACTTTGTATTTATCGCCCTCAGCCTTACCACCAATTAAAAGCTCAACCGCACCAGTTTCATCAGTTTTACCATAGCTAAACGTATTGGCGCTGTGAGTGTCTTCAAAGCTGCGGCGGATGCGGTGAATTGCTATCTCCCATGCTTGACCATGAATTGCTTGCTTGGCCGACTCGTCATCTACATCCAAAACTTCCGCTTTGAGATTGGCGTTGATGATTACTTTGCCTGTAAACACTTTATTATCATGCTTAAAGGTAATATTTGCGGTATAACCAGGGAAATTCTTGTCCCAAGTGTAGCGGTTCTCATAAGCAGCCCGGAAAAGTTCCTGAGCAGAGAGTTGTGTAACTGTCATGTGCTTCTCCTAGTCGCTACTGTAATTAGCGTTTTAGTTTCCTTGGTATTAGCATAGAAGTAATTGTTGAGGCTTGGATAGTCCCCAACTGGGTACACTTATGGTTAATTCTCTCCACACTGTATTTGATGCGATCGCCAATGTCCAAAATGAGCAAGAATTAAGGCTAGCTCTCACGGATAAAATTGGTGAGCATTTTGGTGTGCAAAATTGGGGCATTTATTTCCTAGATGAGCAACCAACGGCCCAAATCGATGTTCAGGGCATTCCGGCAGTATGCTTAGAAAGCAATCCAGTCGGGCGCTACGTGGTTGAGCGTCACGCTCCCGCCCATGAACAGTTATTATTATCGCCAGGAGACTGGAAGCATTTTTGCTCACGTTCCGATCACGAACACGTAATGACTGGGCCAATTGTTTGCGATGGTCGTCTTGTGGGAACGC
This sequence comes from uncultured Nostoc sp., assembly GCF_964245445.1. Taxonomy (GTDB): domain Bacteria; phylum Cyanobacteriota; class Cyanobacteriia; order Cyanobacteriales; family Nostocaceae; genus Nostoc. The sequence continues at coordinate 34,948 of NZ_CAXTNE010000008.1, read as the reverse complement.
TTAACTTGGCTCGTGACAAGGGAAATCCTGCTTTTAATGGCAACGATTTAGCTGATTTGAGTGCCTTATGCATTCATTTATCAGCAAAAATGGCAAATCTACGGACAAAACCAAAAATATCCCATTCTCTTTTAGTAAATCCTCTAACAGCGCGTGAGTTAGAAATTGCCGAATTAGTGGCGCAGGGGTTAACGAACGCGGAAATTGGGGAAAAACTTTGGATTACACAAAATTCCGTTAAACAAGCTTTGAAGAGGATGTTTCGTAAGTTGAAGGTTTCGGCGCGTGCTGAAATGGTGGCAAAGCTACAAGAGATACAAGTTTCATAAAAAGATGTAGTTTCGTTAATTCACGCAAGCAGAAATTTTTAGAGTGCGTAAGCCTTCAAATCATCAGGGGCTTGCTAACTAAAAGCCTTAATTATCTAGTTAATGCTTAAGGCTCGATTCTTTTCTTGCAATCAATTTCTTAACTGTCTTATCTGTCATTATATAGCTGCGATCGCCTTGGTAAAAAAGTCAACTTTAAATCAATCAAAGTGATAATCAAACCTGATTGTTTGATTGTAAAACTGCCTGAATTAGAAATGAGCGATCGCATGGCTAGTACCGCAAGGCTGAAGTCAAAAGTAAAAATAATTGTATTCTATAGCAGTCCTAAATCATTTGTGAAAATTATATATCTCTTTCTTCTTTCTTCCTTTGCGCCCAAAGCCAATACTTTGCGGTAGCCTGCGGCAAGCCGCTTTGCGTCTACGTTTTCAAATTTTATATTTTTCACGAATCAAATAGGACTGCTATAAGCTCTTGCGCCATAAATAGCTGTTAAATAATTACTTTATTTTAGTAAAAAGCTATACATAACCGCTTGATAGCAGCTGAATGAGTAGGTATAAATAATAATTTCTTATCTTGTATTAATCTGAATATTGCAGTAGAGGCGCACAGCTAATTGTACGCCCCTACTAAAGGACTATATTTTATGCAAGTGAGAAAGACTACAATCTATGATCAGCAAGCAATGGTAAGCGCGTTACCCAACTATTAGAATTCGGTGGTTATACACCAGCGCCCCTATTATTACTCTTTTATTTGCGAAAAGTTATTAGTACTTGCTGCCAATAGGATATCGTAACGCATTTAACGTCCAACTTTGTTTGAGACATCTCTGGCTGCCTCTGCCGCACTGTCGCCTACATCACTAGCAGTTTCTTTAGCGCCCTTTACGTATCCACCTCCAAACTCTTTAAGGGCTTCTCCTGACTGCTGCCCAATCTTCTGAAGTCTTTCACCAGGAGAATCTTCCGTTTCACGAGCATCCTTAAACCACTGCCCTACTGTTTTCGGTCTTTGGGCATCATTTTGCTCTACCTGTTGGCGAACTCTCTCCTTTAAGCCTTTGTCATTTGATCCATCACTAACATTTGTCGTCAGCACTAGAAAACCAACTACGACCACAGCCAAAAAAGATTTTACCTGAAGTCCTTTAAGTAGGGAACTGATGTTACCAATCGTCCTATAAATCAAATTTATCATGCCAATTAGCTTTTTTTTGACTACAAATTAAAGATTAACTATAGAAAGGTAATTATCCTTCTAGCAAAAGGCATATTTTAGTTATACAAAAGAAATATATTTTAAATCTTTGGGAAGAGGTGATTTGTTTGACGCTAATTGGTCATTGCGAGCGGAACGCAGTGAAACAAAGCAATGGCAAAGTACAGATGTTGCGATCGCTTCATTTTACAACTCTTAGAAAAGCTAGCGCGTTAAGCAAAGCTATGCCGTTGACTTTACACTTCATTCGCAATTGACTTGTACGATTTTGGGAAATTTACTTGCATTGGGATGCTCCCATTTTTTCAATCTATTAAAGAAAATCATTATGTTCAAAAAGCTACAACAACTCCAAGCGATAATCGCTTACAAAAACTAAGAAAACTTGGGTGATATTGCCATTCTGAAATCTGAATTTATTCGGTGCTAAAGTTTCTCCAACAACCGCCTCCAAACTGCAACCAGTAGCGGGATATTATCCTGTAATTGATTTGAAGCAATTACAGGATAATATCCTCAAGGCTCCTTTGGGCAAGAATACGTCAATCACTCACATGAACAGCTTTTTTAGGAGTCTATCTTTCTGTTTATAAATGATGCTTGAGATTACTTTAGCCGACAAATGTAGCACTAAATACATTTTTAATGCTACATTTGGTCTTTAATACAGATATAAATTAATAAAACATGTATCTTTGGTTAGATAAATTATCTATCTTAATAAACAGATACTTGATGCATAAAAATAAATAGCTACTAATAACAATCAATAGTAAGACGACTTTTAGGCTAGAGACAAAGTTTTGTCTAAATGAGTGGATTTATACCGTAATCCCTAGATATTAAAGGGCTTGCAGACGGCAAATTAATCCACATTTTTTCCTCAACACGAGAACTGGTTCAGCTGGAAAGCCAAAGGATGAAAGACTGGATAAGGAAATTCGCAATCTGTATAGTATTATTGTATAACTTGCTCATATCAAGTGATTACGCAGGAGCAAACCAACTTTCAAATATTGATGTGCAACAATTAAATGCACTTCCAACTGTTGAAAACTTAGCAAGTACTGACAATAATCTTACTAAAAGTAGAAAAAAAGATTTTTGCCGATTTAATGAGATTGTCAAAAGAATAGATAAACTAGAGGGACTCTTTACACTTTATTGCAGTGGCGATTCGGGCAAAATTTACTTAGAAATTAAACCAGAGCAGCTAAATAAAGACTATCTAGCTATAGTTACATTGGAATCTGGCGTCGGAGAAAAGGGAATTTATAGTGGATTACCACTATCTGATTTTATCTTCTATTTCCAACGAGTAAAGAATAGATTGCACTTTGTTGTTCGTAATGTTAAATTCCGCGCAAAAGGTAGACCAGAACAGCGATCGCTTGCTCGTTCTTTTAGCGACTCAGTTCTTTATTCACTCGAAATATACACTATCAATTCACACAGTAAAAATATTTTAATTAGCCTGGATGAACTGCTAATGCAGGATTTTCCCGGCTTAACTACCTTATTAAAATACTCTTTGCAGGCTGATTATCACTTGGATGCAAGAAAGTCTTATTTTGGTGATGTTAACAGCTTTACAGAAAATGTAGAAGTTGATTCTGTTTACGGGTTTTCATCACTAGAAGGAGCAAATTTAGTCACAGTACCCGATAGCAGGGCACTTACTCTGAAGGTACACTACAGTTTTTCTCAGCTTAGAGAAAACACTGGTTATATTCCTAGACTTGCAGATGACAGAGTAGGATATTTTATTACTGCTTTCCAAAATTTATCTAATAATAATGCTCATGAATCATTTGTCCGTTACATCAATCGTTGGCATCTAGAGCCATCAGATCCTAACGCCCCCTTATCTCCACCCAAAAAGCCAATTGTGTTTTGGATTGAAAATGCTGTGCCGCTAGAGTACCGCGATGCGATTCGTGAAGGTATTTTGATGTGGAACAAAGCGTTTGAAAAAGCTGGATTTCAAAATGCTATTGAAGTGCAGCAAATGCCAGATGATGCTGATTGGCAACCCGCAGATGTACATTACAACACTGTTCGCTGGTTCAATTCTTTAGATGCAGGTTTTGCCAGAGGCCCAGTACGCGTTAACCCACTCACCGGGGAAATATTGGATGCAGATATTATTGTAGATGCCAATATGGTGCGTTCAATTCAGCAAGAATATCACGCACTGATGGAAGCAAATTCATCTTTTACGGATGGACATTTTTCTCAACTGGGCAAAAACCCATGCCCAGGTAATTTATCTGCAATGTTCTCAAAAGGTTTTAAAGCTTTTCCTGAACAACATTTAGTAGACAATGACTTCTGCTATAGCATGGAGTCTTCAGATCAAGCCGCAATGGGGGCGTTGGTGTTGTCAATTTTGCCAAACACTACACCCAGTAGTGAAACTATGAAGAAGTATGTGCATCAATATTTGCGTTCTCTCATTGCTCACGAAGTCGGGCATACTCTCGGTTTGCGCCACAACTTTCACGGCAGCACCATGTTAGCGCCCGAAGAATTAAATAATACTCAAATCACTCGCACTAAAGGTTTAGTGGGTTCGATCATGGACTATCTACCTGTGAATATTGCACCACAAGGAATACAACAAGGTGACTATTTCCCAGGAGTTGTTGGGCCCTATGACGAATGGGCAATTGAGTATGGTTATAAAAGAAGCCCATCAGTAACACTTGAGGGAATCATTCCAGAATCAGAAAAAACTTTTTTGGAGCAGATTGCACTGGTGTCGCCTCAACCAGAATTATCTTATGCAACTGATGAAGATATCTGGGACATTAATCCTTTGGCAAATGTCTGGGACATGAGTAGTGATGTGCTACTTTATTCGCAGTGGCAAATGGATAATGCCCGTTTTATGTGGCAACGCCTTGACAAGGGTTATCTATCGATTGGAGAAAGTTATAGTAACCTGCGCGTCTCATTCAATAGAGTACTTAAATATTATTTTCGCAACGCCACCTTACTTTCTAAATACATCGGTGGACAATCGTTTCGGCGTCTCCATGCTAGTGATGATGCTTCTTGGACATTTATACCAGTTTCACTTTTAAAACAACGTCAAGCATTGACAAAGTTACAAGAGTATGTATTTTCTGAGAATGCTTTCAGTTTTTCACCACAATTGTTGAATCAACTAGCACCATCGCGCTGGGAACACTGGGGTAGTTCTGTACCTAACAACCGCCTTGATTATCCAATTCACGATCGCATTTTGGGTTTCCAAAGTGCAGTACTGCGATCGCTGTTAGACAGCGATCGCCTGAATCGTTTACAAGATATAGAATTAAAAACTCTGCCTGGAGAAGCACTTTCCATCCCAGAACTGTTCGACACCCTGCAAACAGGCATCTGGACAGAAGTTTTAACCCCAAGAGAACCAAAGCCAATTTCTAGCATCCGCCGTTCATTGCAACGGGAACATCTGAATATTTTGCTAGAGATGATGTTGGGTACTACTGATACACCTGAAGATGGTCGGACACTGGCTTGGTATAAATTGCGCCAACTGCAAAAAGCCATTAATGTCAAACTCAAACAACTGAGTGAAAGTCTTGATATTTACACCCTAGCCCACTTAGAAGCTTCTGGCGATCGCATCGCTAAAGCATTAAATGCACAGTTAATTTCTAAGTAGGCATTTGTCATTTGTCATTTGTCATTTGTTATTCTCCCCCTGCCTTCCCTGCTCCCCCTGCTCCCCACTCCCTACTCCTCACTCCCCCAAGATACCTTTGCAATAAACCAATCACAACCTCTGGCATTTCCAAATGAGGTAATACTCCTGCATCTGCGATCGCATAAAAATCTTGAATTGCACTTGGATTTAAATTTGCCAAGCGTCGTCCTAATTTGATGCTGGTAAATTGTGCCTTTTCTCCCCAAAAAATGACCGTGGGAATTGTCAGTTGTTTAATATATAAACTCAGATCAAAGTAAAGATCGCCCCGCAAAAATGACAAAGCGGCAAATTTGGCATTAGGCTGTTGTGCAGAGGTTAAATAAGCCTCCACCATTTCTTGAGATACTCGTTGTGGCTTGGCAAACAGAAAACTTTGTAAAAAATTTCGGACTGCAATTTCATTTTCAGCACCAAGCATATAAATAAAATTGTCCAACAGAGGCGCATTGATCACAGAAAGCGGAAGTCTGCGTCCAGCACCCTGCCCAAAATCATCAAATCCAGAGGGGGACACCAAAAACAGCGCTTTGAATAAATTGGGTTGAACAATAGCTAGGCGAATAACAAAAGCGGCTGTTAAAGACGAGGCAACCACCGTCACTGGTCGACGACAAGTTTCAATGATAAACTCTGCGATCGTGCTGAGATAATCCCTAATTTTATAATCCCGGACTGGATGAGCCGATTCTCCCCAGCCGATTAGATCGGGAGCTAAAATGTGGTAATTAGAGGCAAAAGCCGGGTAAACTTTAGACCATTCATACGCAGACGCCCCACCACCAAAGTTATGGAGAAACAGTAGTGGAGGTAAATCTTCAGTATCAGAAAACGCCCAAGGTGCATTCGTTTGGGTATAGTAAACCATTGCCCCCAAGGATGTATGGATAAGTTTATGTCCAAAGCCAGGAGGTTGAAACTGAAGCATAAAATTAAAAAGTATAGTTTAATGGCACTTTACCCGAAGGCAAAATTACGAGGTATAAAGTTAAGCTTACCGAGAAATATCGGAGTAAGTAAACTTTTTGTTTCCTAAACTATTTCATATTTAATTCGCATACAATTCATCCTTGCTTTTGATTACTATCTCCTGTGATCTGAACAACTTGATTTAGGTTATCACCACTAATGTGATAGGCTGCCCCAAAACCAACTACAAAACGACCTTCACTTGGAGTTAGCTGGAAAATCCGAAAGTCAGACAAGCCGCGCAAAACCTCGATAATTTGACCAAACCGCCCTTGAAATTGCTCAACAATTTGATTCCACTTGTCAGTTTCACGCTCTATCAAATTTGCCGTACAATCAAAACTCAAACGACGACGGGCAAAAATTAGATTACTCTTGGCTTCATCCTCGATAAACAAGACACTAACATGAGGATTGTCATAGAGATTTTTGGTATGAGTTGAAAGACCACTGACGTAAATGTAGATGTTTTTAGAATCATCTATTACAAAGGGAGCATAACTAGCATTGGGTATTGACTGTGCGTTCACGGTGCTAATAATTACACTCTCTAATTCTTCTGGAAACTTTTCGTACTCAGCTTGAATGTCTTCAAGTTGGCTCATAAATAAATTACCGTTTGATTAGGAACACCTCATTAAGTATCCTAACGTGATTGAGCGATGTCTACGACGGGCTATTTGGCGTCGCATGCAATGCCAAAGATTTGGCTTAATTGTAGCTAGTGTTCCTCATTGAAGGGAATAGATTACAGGTATCTCCTGTACCCTTTCCCCTAAATTAAAGCAATTCAGCATTATCCAAGCTCTGAGTACCGGAGGATTTGGAGAAATAAACATTGGGCTAAACTTAAGAAAGTTATGAGGACGCAAATATGACTGACAAAAATCGTTCTCAATGGGATTTAGGCAGGTTTATCGAAACTCTGACTTACTTTGAGGTAATTCCTTTCTTTAACTGGGTACAGCAGTTAATCCAAGGCCGTCCTAAGGATAATCAAGATAGACCCAATGGAGGAAGAAATGTGGGTGTAATATTAGTAGCAGGTGCAACAGGTGGTGTAGGTAAACGAGTGGTGCAGCGATCACTCCAACAAGGTTATAAAGTTCGCGCCCTAGTTCGAGACATTGACAAAGCCCGGTCAATTCTTGGTAATGATATAGACTTAGTAGTTGCGGATATCACCCAACCAGAAACTTTAACTTCTTTAGTTATGGCTGATATCCAAGCTGTAGTTTGTTGCACAGCAGTGCGCGTGCAACCAGTTGAGGGAGACACAGCAGATAGAGCCAAATATTATCAAGGGGTTAAATTTTACCAGCCAGAAATTGTTGGCGACACCCCAGAAAATGTAGAATATCAAGGTGTTAAAAACTTAGTCCAAGCGGCGGCAAAATATTTACCCCAAGCAAACGAAAAACCGATATTTGATTTCACCAAGCCATCAGCAGAATTAAAAGATTACTGGGGCGCGCTGGATGATGTTGTCATGGGTGGCGTGAGTGCCAGTAATATCCAATTAGTAGAAAATACAGCTTTGTTTGCTGGTAATGTCTCCACAGCTAACTCTGGCGGATTTGCTTCTATTAGAACCAAGAATTTTGATCCACCCTTCAACTTATCTGATTGCGAAGGTGTGAAATTGCGCGTCAAAGGTGACGGTCAGCGTTATAAAATATTCCTGCGGACAGATACAAAATGGGATGGTATTGGCTATAGCTATTCTTTCGATACCGTAGCTAAGACCTGGATAGATGTTCACATTCCCTTTGCAGATTTGATTCCCGTCTTTCGGGCAAAAACTGTCAAAGATGCGCCGCCACTTGAGCAGAATAGAGTTTGTTCATTCCAACTGATGTTGAGCAAATTTGAACACGATGGCGCTTTGAATCCCAAATTTTCTCCAGGTGGTTTTGCTTTGCAGTTGGAATCAATTAAAGCTTATGGTGGGACAATACCACAATTTATCCTCGTCAGTTCAGCAGGCGTAACTCGTCCCGGACGCCCTGGCATTAATTTAGATGAAGAACCGCCAGCAGTGAAATTAAATGACCAATTGGGAGGAATTTTAACTTGGAAGTTGAAGGGAGAAGATAGTTTAAGAGAAAGCGGAATTCCTTATACGATTATTAGACCTTGTGCTTTAACAGAAGAAGTAGGAGGTAAGGAATTAATATTCGAGCAAGGTGATAATATTAAGGGCAAAATTAGCCGTGAGGATGTAGCAGAACTTTGTGTGCAAGCTTTAAAGATAGAAAAAGCTTGTAATATCACATTTGAAGTGAAACAGGGAGATAATACTGTTAACTCTATCGATTGGCAGAAGTTATTTTCTAATTTAGTAAAGGATAAATAAGTGAAGTGACTACAGACTTATACTCTGTAGCCATACCAACACATCCTATCTAAATAGACTGTTATGAAAAAAATCCAAGTGCTAATATTTGCCGGGATTTTAGCAACAATTCTCTGGGGTGGGTTATTTGGAAACACTGCTTCATCCCAGCAAGTAGAGTCTCGCATCTACAACCTGGAAGCGGACTTAAATCGTGTCGAGTCACGATTAAATCAGTTAGAGTCTCAACTTGGTCGAAGCCGCCAGTCTCCATCCCCAAGAACAACACTTACCCCACGGCAGTCAACTGGTTCCAGAAGGAACTTATCACAGCAAGATCCGATGTTTGATCGGCTTGCAACTTTGGTGGTTGAATTGAAGCAACAAGTCAACAAATTAGAGGCGCGAGTTGCTAAATTAGAAACTCGCTGAATATTTGAATTAGCCTGTCTATTTTTCAAAAATTAAACTCTGCCTTTAATACTTTGTCATTACTAACATTTTTTAAATCTTGGGCTTTGTTACTATTCCCGCCTCGGAATAAATTCCAAGGCTAATAGCTAAAGTCCTCTCAAGAGGACTAAATACAAAATTTTCAGCCATGTAGAAGGCTATCTTATGTAAGAGGGAAAATTTCAATCCACTAGAGTGGACTTTAGCTATTAGCCCAGAACTTAAGTTTGGGGCGAGATATCGGGTGAGCACGACACTTTGTGCTACAAAAATGTGGGTAACGATAAACCAGAAATGGAGCGGTAGAACCAGTTTTATTAATTATATAGTGTAAACTGGCTTCAACTTCCGCAGGAAATTAAGCATAGCTGAAACCACAGCATCCGGGGACTCAATTAAGAAGCCATGACCCCCATCGTTGAGGACTAAAAGTTCAGCGTTGGGAATGCCTTGAGCAAGTTGCTGGGAAAACTTTAGCGGGGTGAGAATGTCTTGTTTACCAACTAGAACTAGGGTAGGACAATGAATTTGTTGAAGACGATCTATTGTGTCAAAGTCAAGCATGGCTCGGCTGTGATGATAGAGTGAATGAGCCGCAGGTGGGAAAGGATATCTGATTGCAAATTCAATCAAACCTTCGATCATCCCAGGAATCGAGTAGAACGTATCTGTAAATATCCAAGGTAATACGACTTTTTCATAAAGTTTCAAGTCTACATTTTTGCAGAGGTCGCCCCAAGTCTCGATAATGCTGTTAAATAATCCATCACCCTTTGCCAAGGACGAAAGTAGTATCAGACTTTCTACCTTTTCAGGATGTGCTAACACTAACTCTTGGGCTATCTGGCCACCCATTGAATGACCTGCTAAATGCACCTTATCGATCGCAATGTGATCGAGCAATGCTGCAACGTCATTGGCCATCTGTTTCAGACTATAGGGGTTTTCCGGAGCAGAACTTCGCCCCATACCTCGGTTGTCTAAGCGAATTACTTGATACTGCGAAACTAGCGATGGCATAATCAGCGACCAATATGTATGATCGCAAAGGAAGCCAGCTATTAATAGCAAAGGCTCACCCTTTCCCTTAATGTCGTAGAACAAATCAATCCCGTTAATCTGAACTTTGGGCATAGTAAATTATTCTGCTAAACCTTTTCTTAAGGGACTTCCAAGAAATAAATTATCCAAATAAACGAACCACAGAGACACAGAGAACACAGAGGAATAAGGAGGAGAGAGTTTTTTCGCCAGTTTTTTGAGTATTTTTTTATTTGGAAGTCCCTAAGCAGGGATGGACAAGGCTATACTCCTACGTCTTAAATTTCTCGTCCACTGGAATTTGATAGCCGTTGGCAAGGCGATTGGTCATGTTGGCAGTGGCTGCGATCGCCATGAGTTCCCCGAACATGGTATCATTCATACCCTTGGCCAGCGCCCCTGCTGTGTGCGAGGCGATGCAATACTCACAGCCATTCGTCGCACTCACGGCGATGTAAATTAGTTCGCGCATCAGTGGATCAATCTCACCGGGGCCAGTCATCACTTCCTTCACCGCTTGCCAAGTTCGTTGCAAAGTAGGGGGATGATTGGCTATAGCTTTCCAAAAGTTATTGATATAGTCATTCTGGCGTGTAGCGCGGATGTCGTCATATACTGCACGTACTTCGTCGCTGGCTTCTTCGTATTCAATCAGCTTAGTCATGGAAAATTTGGGTAGAAACCCCATCCTTTTATAGATACCAAAATGTAGGATACTACGTTTTTAGCTGCGGACATTAGCGGTGATGAAATTCGACCTCTTTTTCCAGAATCTTGATATCATAGCTGCCAAAGAAATCGTGACCCAGTAAGCCGATGCTTGCTTTTGGTGCGATCGCTACCTGAAGATTATTGGTTGTAACTCCACCTACTGCAATAGATTTTACCTGACTGGTTGGAAATTCTACTTGGCTACCATCGGCAATTTGGGCTTGCATTGTACCTGTAGGCTGGAGTTCAAGTGTATTCGCCATCCCTTGAGTGATAATAGTTTCACTGGAACCCGTATCTACAATCATTTCAAAGGTTTTTTTGTCGTTGAAGGTGACATCAATCACAGGAGTTCCACCAAAGCGGCGTTTGATTGGGACTCGAAAAACTCTGTTCTCTGAAGCTACGGGTATATTGCCACAAAGCCTTCCCAATCCAACGGTTTTACCAGAGGAGGTTATCATGTAACATGCTCCTGGATCGTCAGCTGTTGCCCGATGAGAGAATGCTAAAAATATCAGCGTTGGCATTAGTGCGTAGGCGTAGACCGTCGTAGACATCGCAGTTAGGTTAACGGTCGTAATCCAACGCCTCCAAGCATTCTTCATGTTATACTTTTCTCCAATTATGCTGATATCTTTTAATAGCTTAATTCATCATAGTAGCTGCAACAAATGGGTGCTATAAATCCATAGTTTTAATAGGAAAAGCAAGTTATTATAACCTTTATTACAAAAAAACTTAAAATAAAGGCTGTTGTTTTTGTGACAAACATTGTTTATGTTAATCACATACTTTTTGTAATTTTAAGTTAATTAGTGCTTTTTTGTTTATTTAAATTTTTCCAGAAGATAAAATTGCATTTTACTCAATACATACTATCTATAATTACTAATTGATAAATTAAAGATTAGGTAAAGACATGATAAAACTATTTAGAGCATATTAAATATAGCAGACTAAGAAGTTAAATAAGATACATTTGTGATTATTCAAGGGTTCCTGCTGCATGTACAGCAGTTGTGATCGCATTTGTAACAGCAATATCCTTTTGTTCTAAGATGATATTTTCACTAACAGTACGCCCAGCAACTACACCACAAACAGCAGCAGCTGCAAAATTATACACTCCTGCCATTTTGAATAGTGTGCCGCATTCCATCTCATAATTTAAGATATTTAATCGCCGATATTCTTCTGTAATACCATGCAGCGATCGCATTAAATTTGAATTCGCTGAATCAGTGCGTTCTTGTCCTTCGTAAAAAGTATCAACTGATGCCGTAATTCCTATGTAATGTTCAACCTTTAATTCTCGCGCAGCTTTAATTAAAGCGACTGTCAGAAAAGGATCGGCTGCGGCTGGATATTCCACAGGCGCAATATCATTTGCTGCACCTTGACGACACAATGCTGCACTGCTAATAACAACGCTACCGACTGGTATATAAGGTTGAATGGAACCACAAGTTCCAATGCGAATAATTTGCCGGATTCCTACTTGTACTAACTCATTGACAATGATACTTAATGAAGGCGCACCCATACCACTAGTAGCTGATAAAATGGTACGACCATTAGGTAAGTATCCTATGTAGCTATTGAGTCCGCGATTCTCTGACAACAAGCGCACATCTTGTAAATAAGTTTGGGCAATTAGACGCGAGCGCTCTGGATCGCCAGATAATAGGGCAATGGTGGGAGGCGATGAACCTAAATCGTCTTGTCCAAAGCCAATGTGATAAAAGCGTTGATTTAGCATAGAATGACAATTTATCTCAAATTATATGCTTTTCCTAACTATTACCAGCTAAATCCTGATCACGAATAAACATCAATGTATATGAGATATGTCAGAGTGTCCTAGTTAGTGATATGGACTTCAAAAGTAGTTAATCAATATCATTTAATTGCAATATCTCAATAGGGTTAAAAATATGGTTTCTGGTAAGAGAGAAATTGCGCGATCGCGGCTGATAATCTAATTTAGAATGGCATACAGTCAAATAATCGGGACTAACTAATGTTGAGTTTCTAAGGCATAATCCAGTTTTCCAATTTTAATCCATTGATACGTTCGTAATGGCGAGTATTATTTGTTACTAAAGTATAATTTTCTGCAACTGCAACACTAGCAATTAGTAAATCAAATTCAGCAATTGTTTGTCCTATTCTACGGAATTCTGCCTTTAGTTCACCATACTTTCTGAGAGCAGAATCAGTTAAAGGTACGACGGGTAAGTTTTGAATGAAGTTTTCTGCACGAGTTAAATTTTCCACTACTCGTTGAGAATTATAAGCACCAAAATATAACTCAGCAACTGTGATGCTACATATATAAATTTGCTCCCATCCTATTTCTCTAACTTTAGTTCTAACTGAATTGATATCTTTAATCCAATAAATGCAAGTATCGGTATCAAGTAAATAAGTCATAGACTAATGTCATTGTTAGAAATAGTACGGCTATCATAAATGTCTTTGACTATTTCCTCAGCAGTACGTTCATCTTCCCAAGGGCCAAGCTTTTCCATAAATGTGTCTAGTGGATGAGGTTTTGGCTGCTGTTCAGATGAGAGGATGATTTCATTCACTATCAATTGATTTGCTTCTGGGACTCCTAATTTTTTGGTTTCCTCTTTAGCTATAACCATAATTTGCATCAAGGTTATAGCCTGACGTAAAACATCACCTTTACTTGTGCCTATTTTATTTGCTAGTTCGTCTAGTATCTGATTTAGTTCAGGTGACAAATCTAAGTTTAAGCGAACCATATTTTGAATGTTAGTCATGGTTCTATCCTTATGTAAAATCTTAAGTATATTATAATTGGCTAAGGCTGTAAAATTAACAGCGATGATTCAAGAATTTTATAGGGTTATTTTGACTAATATAATGATGCTTATATCTGAGTTCATTTGTTTTCGATAAATTCATCAACTGTAATTCCTGCCTGTCGAATCAAACTTCTAAGTAACCCTGGTGCTAATTCCCGATGATTGGGAATTGATAAAGTTGGTTTTGATTCACACCAAAGTATCATGTGGCTTCCCGTTTGGTGATCTAATATATAACCAAAGTTTTCAAAAATCTTTACAGCTTCTTTTCCAGAGATATTTGATAAACGTCCCATTTATACTACAACTTCCCCGATAAATACTTGCGATTCTTTAACAATATAAGGTTTGCCATGTTTAGCTTGGACGTGGAGATATCCCGTAATGGCATCTTTAATATTTTCAACTGCCTCATCTAGTGTTTTGCCTTGACTCACGCAGCCTGGAAGTTCAGGAACCTCAGCAACATAGCCTTCATATTCGGAATCAAAGGTAAAAATTACTTGAAATTTCATAATAAATTAATTTTGGATAGTTGAGGTCTAGAATAAATATAACGCTCAAATCCTAAGTTTGTTACTTCATGCATTGGTAGAAGAGAAAGTGCGCGATCGCGGCTGATAATCTAATTTATAATTGCAGAATAAGTTATAAACCCCATGATTCGTTCGGCTTGGTTTATTGAAAAAGGGGAAACTATTCCTAAATTTGTTACTTCATACCTATTGAAACGGAGAGAAGAATGATTCAATAACTTGATAGGGTTATTCTGACTAGTGATATCCCAGAATATAGTTTAAAAGAGGGTGATATAGGTACAGTTGTTTTAGTACATCAGGGTGGCAAAGGATATGAAGTTGAATTTGTCACATTAGATGGCGAGACTGTGGCAATTGTTTCACTTCACAGCATACAAGTACGTCCTATTGGTAGAAGAGAAATTGCGCGATCGCGGCTGATAAATTTATAATTTATAAAGGAATACAGCTAAATAAAGTTTTATATTTTAAAATATATGCAAATATTTATACAAAAAGTTTTAGTGGATGATTCATCTGTGTTATTTGATCTGGTAAATGCTCATGTTTTAACTTCTGCATCTCTTCTTTAAAAGTTTTCTGAACGATTTTGACGATTAAAGCTTCCAAATCTGCGACTGTCAAACTACCTAGAAGCTGATCTGATGAAGCTTGGAAGTTTTGCATAGAAAATATTTCTGCATCCTGCTGTATTAGTGTGACTGATGGTTTATTCTCTAGCTCAGAGTAATTTAATGATTCACTTTTAATCATATCTTCAGTTATTAGAGGATTTTTTTTATTCCAATTTGACACAATTTCAAAATAACCTGCGGCATCTTCTAAACAATACTCAAACATATTTAATAAAATATCTATCCAACCGCTTTTTCGTAAAAATACTTTTCTGGGATTCTTACGAAAATAACTACCGTCAATCTTTTTATTTACTTTAATTTCAAGGTGTTTCAACAAACCATTTAAACCTTTATAGCCATATTTTCGTGAATAATCTCTAAAATCAAATAACTTTATTTCATTAATTTTCGAGTAGATTGATAGAGCTTTTAATCTATTATTCAGCGTTTTAAGATCGCTATCTTTTATCTCAAAGCCAATAAATGTTTTATTCTTCAACCTAGAAATGTCTTGCATAATTTCCTTAACAAGTTGTTCTTCCTCAACTTCAAATTCTAAAAACTTAACTTTGATATATTGCTGATTAGTTGCTTTGAGAATACGAGTAATAGTATAACCATATATTCTTTGTATTGCTTTTCCATCTACATAATGCGGCCAAAATTCTAAGTCAATAAAAACTAAATCATAGATAGAAAACTTAGAAAAATTATTGATAAATTGCCCATTTATCTTGACTTCTATCTTATACATAAAAGATTTTGGAGATTATTTTGTATATTTTTAAATATACAGAATAATAATTACAGTGGAACCCGCATATACACGCATTAAAACGTCAATCTCTCCGCGTTCGTCTGCGTGCATATCCGGTTAAAATCCAAACTCTTTTACCTAGAAAACTCAGCTTTAATACACTAACCCGATCGCACTTTTCCTCAAGTCTTCACATTCCCCACGCTTCCAGATAAAATATCACCCTTCGTTCTAGCTACAAAAATCAAGTTTTGCGACTTGTAAACTAAGTTTCTGACTCCAAAACCAGCTTTTGAGACTCCAAAACTAGCTTTTGTCACACAAAAACAAGCTTTTGACACTGATATACAAGCAGTTGTAACTTATATTCAAGAATTAAACACA
>NZ_CAXTNE010000008.1:3122-19027 GCF_964245445.1 uncultured Nostoc sp. | reverse complement strand
TATTTAGATACTAAAAAACTACATTTTGAGACTTCAAAACAAGCTTTTGTGACTATAAAACCATCTTTTGCGACTTCAAAACTAGCTTTTGTGACTTTAAAACCAGCTTTTGCGACTCCAAAACCAGCTTTTGTGACTCCAAAACTAGCTTTTGTCAAAGAATTTCAGCAAATCTACTCCCATTTTTCCTGCCTGCTAAGTTCTCTTCAACAAAAAAACGCAAATATACGCATTCCGACGCAATTTCAGCGTTTCTATACGTATAAATGCGATAAAAGGAGAAAGAATTCCAGCTTTATTTAATGGGCGTTGCTGAATCTAGGGATGAATATCTCACGCAAAGGAAAATTCAATAAAATCATCCCGCATTTATGCAACATCATTTAATGCACTAACGCGATCGCACGTTTCGTCAACGCTTCAGCAGTCAATCCATTAAACGCCATCAACTCGCCAGCACTGGCTGTAGTTTCGCCACGTTTCCATGCAAAAGTATCACGCTTGGCTGTACTCCTTAACAAAATTGGTTCTAGCATCCCCGCAGCACCACCAGTAACAGCAATTAACGCATCGCCATCAAATAATTCGGCAAATTTGGCATCATCCAAGAAACCGCCTTCGGCTTGGGAACAAGTATCCCACGCGGTATCATGACTACGGTACAATTGCCGAGGATTGATAACAGAAACTATCTTCGCACCAATACCTTCAGTTTCCAAGAAAGCAGCAGCTTCAAATACTGGCATTAATGTTAAATCGCCAATTACAGCAAATACAACTTGCCTATCACCAGCAACTTCATGCAATAGCACCGCACCATCGCGCAACCCTTGACGAGTTTGTTCTAAAGTTGTGCGAATTGGTAACGGTGTTTTACTTGCAGTAATCACAATTCCCTTATTCTTAGTTTTCAACGCCCAGTCATAACAGGCTTGAATACTGTTAGCATCAGGCGGAAATAATGGGAAAATATTGCCATTTCTCATCAGCGAAGCAAAGTAAGCTTCAATCTCTGGACGTTGGTGAGTCCAACCGTTGCGCCCTTGCTCTAATGCACCTGCTGTGAATAAAGTAATAGTCGAGGGAGTTGGACGGCGCAATTCTGCCATTGATTGGGTTACAGTTTGCCAAATTGGTAATCCGTTGATGGCAAAAGATTCGTAAGAACACCACAAACTTCTCGCACCCATTAACGCCAAACCGGCAGCTAAACCAGCACAAGCATCTTCACTCAATGGTTCATAAACTTGCCCATTTGGTGCTTGATTATACAAGTCGTCGGTTGTGGGGTGGATAATCTTTAATGCTTGGTTGATATTGGCAATTCCTGATGCTTCATTACCATCGGCGTTGGTGACAAGAAAATTCTGATCTTTATTTCCTACGATTCCTACCAATCGTCCCATCGCGGTTGTGGAAACTTTGGCTTCACTTCCAACTGCATATTCTTCTAAAGGCAATTCGCCTAATTCTGGTAATGGAAATTCAAATTCTGTCACCACAGTTTTTGCTGCTGGGCCACCACCGGCGCGTTCGGCATTTGTTCTAACTAATTGCCAAGCTTCCGCAGACAAAGCCCGGGTTTGCAATGCACTAATAATATGCGGCGCATCCAGCGTATCTTTAGGATACAGGTTGTGAGATTTTGCACCCCGCGCGTGAACTCCTGCACCTTTGAGTTGTTTAATAATGAAGACGGTAAGTTTACCACCTAACGCCGATCGCGCTGCTTTATCTACACCCGAAAGTACTGCTTGAGTGAATGCCAGGCGTTTCTCAAAGGAAAAGGCAGTACTATCAACGTAATCCCCTGGTTGATTTTGATCGTCAAAATCCTTAGCATCAATTAACACGACTTCATCAAAACCGTTACCTTGCCAATATGCAAGCATCTGTTCGTTGGTTTTTAGAGAAACCATGCTGTGATGTTCTTGGCTGTAACCGTTCCACACCAACACCGGTAAGAAGTTGGTGACAGCAGGATAAGCAGTATGGAAGTGAGCGATCGCACTTACAATATAAGGCTCACCCAATCCACCATCACCAACTGTAAAGGGGAACAACTTATCTTTGTGCAACAGTGCAGCCGCCATTGCAAAGTGTTGCCCTTGTCCCAAAGGCCCCGCAGGTGCGAGAATACCGGGAATAAACCCAGAAAGGTGTCCTAAAAGTCCGTGCTTTTCTCGGAAGCGATCGCGCAATTGTTGGACTGTAAAAATTCCCATGTCCTCTAGCGAACGATCCAAGAACATGGCACTATAAAATCCGGGGGCGTGGTGTCCGACTTCGGTAATAATGTTCTTGTATCCCAGCATGACAAGAGATGCGTAAGCTTCTGCTTGGCTAGCGAATCCGCCGGGATGCCCAGAAGCTTTACTAGCAGTAACTTGCAAAGTTAGGTAGCGTAAGGCATCAGCAGCAAGTAAAGTTTGATATACAGCATTTGGTTCTGTGGGAGATGCGATCGCTATTTTGCCCGATTTTATAGCAGGTGTTGCACCATAAGTTTCAAAATCTGGTAAAGCTTCACCAAAATATTGAATTCCTTCAGAAAAATCGGGAAGCGCTGAAGATGCCTTTGGAGAAATTGCAGTCATGCTGAGTACCTTTTGACGATGAGGTGAAACTGTCTGACTTTTCACGGTATCTGGGGAACCTCTCTTCTATTTCTCTCTCCTTTTAGGAGAGAGACTTTGAATTTTCCCCCTTCCCGCCACGGGTTGGGGGTTAGGGGGTTAGGTTTTTCGTAGGCTTTTCCAGATGACATGAAAATTCAGATGAAACTGTAGATGCTCGTTGAATTTAACAAAAATTTTACATCTTTGAGGTTGTAACAGTTTATTGCTTTTTCGCAACCACAGTATAAGTAACTTCAATCAACAAAGATTTATGAGTTTCAGTTAGTTAAAGTAGAAACAACATATAAAGTAACAAAAGAATTTTATGAAATTACCGAATGGCCCACAAATCCCAGCAGTTTTACAGATGCTACGCTGGATTACCAGCCCCATGTCATTTATGGAAACTTGTGCCGAAAGATATGGGGACATGTTCACCGTCAGGTTAGGAAGCAAATCTCCGCCACTGATATTTGTTAGTAACCCTGAAGTGCTACAGCAGATTTTGACAAACGATACCAAGGGGTTAGAAGCACCTGGTGATACAAATCTGGTGTTTGAATCTTTACTTGGTAAGCGTTCTGTGATTACCATCAGTGGTGCGGAACACCAGCGCCAACGGCAGTTGTTATTGCCACCCTTTCACGGTGAAAGAATGCGAAGCTATAGTGAAATAATTAGTGATATTACCGAGAAAGTCATTAGCCAATACCAGATAGGACAACCCTTCAATATCCGGTCTGCTGCCCAAGCTATTACCCTGCGGGTGATTATGCAAGCTGTGTTTGGGCTAGATGAAGGCCCACGCGCCAAAAAATTACAGCATTTTTTGGGTGAAATGCTAGAAAAGGGAAGTTCTGTGTTGAGTGTCGCTTTACTTTATTTTCCAGCTTTGCAAAGGGATTTTGGCCCGATTAATTTCTGGGGAAGGCAGATGCGCCGACAGCAGGCAGTTGACAAACTTATATACGAAGAAATTCGGGAACGTCGAGAACAGCCAGACCCATCACGCACAGATATCCTCAGCTTACTCATGGCAGCTAGGGATGAAGCAGGTCAACCAATGACCGATGAAGAGTTACGCGATGAATTAATGACTCTGTTGATAGCAGGACACGAAACTACAGCAACAGCGATCGCATGGGCATTTTACTGGATTCACAAAATACCATCAGTACGCCAAAAGTTACTGCAAGAACTAGATAGCCTGGGTGATAGCCCTGACCCGGGCGCCATTTTTAAATTACCCTATCTCAACGCTGTTTGTTCCGAAACCTTGCGAATTTACCCAGTAGCGATGCTGACCTTTCCCAGAGTAGTCAGAACACCTGTATCTCTAGGTGGCTACGAACTTGAACCAGATACAGGCGTTATTGGTTCAATTTACTTGACCCATCAACGAGAAGATTTATACCTGGAACCTAAGCAGTTTAAACCAGAACGCTTTTTAGAACGGCAATTTTCTCCCTATGAATATTTACCTTTTGGAGGTGGTGCAAGGCGCTGTATTGGTTTAGCATTTGCCCAGTTGGAAATGAAGCTAGCACTTGCCAAAATCCTTTCCAGCCGGGAATTAGAACTAGTTGACAATGGTGAAGTACGACCTAAACGCCGTGGTTTAGTGACAGGGCCAAATCGTCCCATCCAGATGGTTGTCATCGGTCAACGTCAAGTGAAGTCTCCCATCCTACAGACAACCACTGTTTGATGCTTAGGGCTTTAATGGTTGCGTTCAGTAAATCTTCAATCATCTGTATATTTAGATAGATTTTCAATGCTTTTACATAATTCCTCATAGTCTTTTTTTAATCATGACTATGGGGAAATTTAGTATATTGTAACTTTAAAAAGAATAGATTTTAAAATTGGTATTTCACACCAATACAAGACATTTTAATATAATCAAAAGATATAATTTGTACCAATTCTCCCAAATGAGGCAACAGATGTAAATTAGGAAAATATTGCTGCATCTAAGTTTCTTAATTACGAATTGCGTTAGCGCAGCGTAAAGCCTTCGGCATAGCTTCGCTTAGAGCGAGTCCGCGTTCGCTTTTAGCGTCTCGTAGAGAGCGTCATTGCGAATTGCGAATTGGTATTAACTGGGCATCTACTCAAAATATATTTAGTAAGTTTTTTCCGTAAATGCTTTTAAAGATTCAGAAAAAATATTATTATCGCCCAGAAAGATTTCTCAACCAAAAATTTTCCCCTTATGAATATTTACCCTTCGGTGGCGGTTATCGCGGTTGCATTGGTGGAGCATTCTCCATGTATGAATTAAAATTAGTAACAGCCATAATCTTATCGCATTTTCAACTAAGTCTTACTGATAAACATCCAGTGCATCCAGTGCGTCGTGGCATTACCATTGTCCCTAGCGGCGGTGTAAAAATGGTTGTTACCAAAAAGGCAAAACTTAAAAAACCAACAAGACTTTTTACTTGATTACTCAATCCTCCGACTTAGATATACCGCAATGTAGATTCGCTCCTTAGTATCTAGCCTTTACAGTAAGTAGTAAGAGGATATTTAGGATATACTAACTCATGCAAGACGAACATAACTTGGAAGAAAAAGTTCTATCTCAGAGCGCTGAGATGATGGTATCCCAAGCGTTAGATGAAGTAGAAAAAATAGACATAAATGTACAAACTGATTTATTCAAAATAGTTCAGGGACAAG
Organism: uncultured Nostoc sp.; assembly: GCF_964245445.1. Taxonomy (GTDB): domain Bacteria; phylum Cyanobacteriota; class Cyanobacteriia; order Cyanobacteriales; family Nostocaceae; genus Nostoc. The sequence goes on along the minus strand of NZ_CAXTNE010000008.1, from coordinate 13,724 downwards.
CGGATGGAGTTTCGTTTGCAGGTGAAGGATTGGTTATACAAGATGACATCCGCGTGCAGGAAATCAAACTACAAACAGATAGCATTGACATCAATCCGTTAACTGCTCTTTTTGGTAAAATAGAACTCAATGAGTCAGTAAATGCTATAGGTCACATTGTAGTTACTGAAGTAGATATTAACCGCGCCTTGACCTCAGACTTGATTCGCACCCAGATGCAAAACTTGGAGTTAAATGTAGATGGTGAAATTGTAAGTTTTGAGCCGCAAAAAATTCAGGTATTTTTACCTGGTGAAGGCAAAATTGAATGTAGAGGAAAAGTGCTGTTAAAGGAAATGGGAAATACTCGTCCTTTCGCTTACACTGCACTCCTTCGCCCACGGACTCATTCACAACCTGCGATGGTGGAGAGTTTTAACTGCACTGAGGGAGAGGGTATTTCAATAGAATTAATTACAGCATTAATGCACAAAGCCAAAGAACTGATGAATATACCATCTTTTAAATGGGAGGATATAGAGTTTTCTATTAAAGATATAAAAGTAGAAATCGGTAGTTTGACACTTATGGTAGAAGCTAATGTAAAGCAAATACCCTCATCAATTGAATTATCTCCTTAGTACTATTGACAGTAGTTAAGGATAATTTTTGTAACTCAGGAGTGATGTAAATTTTTTAAAAGTTTTATAGCCTTTTGAAAGCTATTTATTTCTAAATTACAATTATGCAAGAGTATGATGTTGTGCTGATCGGTGCTGGACACAATGGGTTAGTTTGTGCAGCTTATTTGCTGAAAGCTGGTTATAGCGTCCTGTTACTAGAAAAGCGTTCTGTTCCAGGTGGTGCAGCAACAACTGAAGAATGTTTACCACAAGAAGCTCCTGGATTTAAATTTAACTTATGTGCTATTGACCATGAATTTATTCACTTGGGGCCAGTAGTTGAAGAATTAGAACTAGAAAAATATGGCTTGCATTATTTGGAGTGTGATCCAGTTGTTTTCTGTCCTCATCCTGATGGTAAGTATTTCTTAGGACATAAGTCGGTGGAAAAGACTTGTGCAGAAATCGCCCGTTACAGTGAACGTGATGCCAAAAAATACGCGGAATTTGTAGACTTTTGGCAGCGAGCGCTAGGTGCAATGATTCCCATGTTTAATGCACCGCCAAAGTCAGTTATAGACATCCTTGGTAACTACGACATCACCAAACTGAAAGATTTATTTTCGGTTATTGGTTCCCCAAACAAAACGCTGGACTTTATTCGCACTATGTTAACCAGCGCTGAGGATTTACTTAACGAGTGGTTTGATGAGGAATTTCTGAAAGCGCCACTAGCTAGACTAGCATCAGAACTTGGTGCACCGCCATCACAAAAAACTCTTGCCATTGGTGCAATTATGATGGCAATGCGTCACAACCCTGGTATGGCAAGACCTCGCGGTGGAACTGGCGCACTTGTGCAAGCTTTGGTGAATTTAGTCACAAGTAAAGGTGGCGTTATTCTCACAGATCAGCATGTTGAAAAAGTTTTAATTGATGATGGAAAAGCTGTAGGTGTGCGGGTTGCTGGTGGGAAAGAATATCGCGCGAAACACGGGGTTATTTCTAATATTGATGCCAAGCGGTTATTTTTGCAAATGACTGATAAAAGCGATGTTGATGGAGCCGACCCAGATTTATGGGAAAGATTAGAACGCCGCATCGTTAACAATAACGAAACCATTCTCAAGATAGATTTGGCTTTAGACGAACCACTGCACTTTCCACACCACGCCCACAAAGACGAATATCTTGTTGGTTCTATCTTGATTGCAGATTCCGTAACTCATGTAGAACAGGCTCATAGTAAATGTACCTTGGGAGAGATTCCTGATGCTGACCCATCAATGTATGTGGTGATGCCTAGCTACTTAGACCCCACATTAGCACCACCAGGTAAGCACACCGTATGGATTGAGTATTTTGCCCCTTATCAAATTGCCGGTGCAGAAGGCACTGGTTTAAAAGGTACTGGTTGGACAGATGAATTGAAAAACAAAGTTGCAGATAGGGTGATTGATAAGTTGGCAGACTATGCACCAAATGTCAAGAATGCAACTATCGCCCGTCGTGTAGAAAGTCCAGCAGAACTAGGAGAAAGATTAGGTGCGTACAAAGGTAATTATTACCATGTTGACATGACTCTAGATCAGATGATATTTTTCCGTCCCTTACCAGAAATAGCGAACTACAAAACGCCAATTGATAATCTATTTTTGACTGGTGCAGGAACTCATCCAGGTGGTTCGATTTCGGGAATGCCAGGACGCAATTGTGCGCGTGCATTTATGCAGGCAAAGCATCCTATTAGTCAAACTTTAAAGGATGCAAGAGATTCGATTAAGTCAACTGTCGAGTCAGTGTTTGGCATTAGTTAGGTTTTATGTAAAGAGGCAAAGGCGCGAAGTAAGGCTTTGCCTCTTTGCGTTTTTACATCAGTTTCTTTGTCATACCATCCCCAATGTGCAGTTGAAACTTGTGTTTGACTTAGCTGAAAATGGTTGCGGATAGCGGTAAGGCATGTTATTGCTATTGCTTGATACTATAAAGCAAATAACAGCATTTTTTAGTAAAAAAGTAATACGATCGCACTCTTGTTAATTAACAACGATATTCCCAATATGCGTGCAATCGCAAAATATACAGCAACACAAATAATTATGTTTTGAGTGAAATTGGCTACAAGCAATTGCTTTATGTGTATTTAGTATGATAATCTAACAGATGTTTGATTTGAAGAAGCTTCTATGCATCCTCAAAAAAGTTATTTTTCAAAATATAAGGAAATTAATCGGTAAAAAGTAGTGTATTTTAATAATGTTCAAAAAATGAACAATTTTTAACATAATTTTATAAGTTTTGTAGGTACAGCATGGTTTTTCGGCGCTGCTTCATTGCATCTGGATTGATAGTTTTCTTCGCATTTGGCTGTAGTGGTGGGGCAAACTCATCAACAGAAAATACTACAAAAGTTGTGGAAGAAAGTAATGTAACCCAGCTTTTCATAGAAGCGAAGGCTACGCAGAAAGTAGAAGATTTCTTTCATCAAGGTAATAATTTATTAGATAGACAACGTTACGAAGATGCAATAAAAGCTTATGACAAAGCGATCGCCATCAAAGTTGAAAGTCCTGAAGCTTGGATTAACCGTGGCATAGCTTTAACATCGTTGCAACGTTATCAAGACGCGATCGCATCTTATGATAGAGCGATCGCCATCAAACCCGACAAAGATGAAGCCTGGTATAATCGTGGCATAGCTTTAACATCGTTGCAACGCTACCAAGACGCTATTGCATCCTACGACAAAGCGATCGCCATCCAACCCGGCAAATATGAAGCCTTAATTAACCGAGGCATTGCTCTGACAAAACTACACCGCTACCAAGATGCGATCGCATCTTACAATAGAGCGATCGCCATCAAGCAAGATTTGCACCAAGCATATTACAATAAAGCTTGCTCTTATGCTTTACAAAGCAATCTCGAATTAGCAATTGAGAATTTAGATAAAGCAATCCAGTTTGTTCCTGATAAATACAAAAAATTAGCAAAAACTGACCCAGACTTTAACAAAGTGCGTAGTGAAAAGCAGTTTCAGGAATTACTACAATAGGATTTGATAACCACCATTCAGTGTAAAATAGAAGCTTGCTATAACAAAGATTTTTTCTTGAGCGGTTTACGATTAGACATGAAAAAATTGTTAATCACCGGAGCAAGTGGTTTTTTAGGATGGCATATTTGCCAGCTTGCAAAACAAGAATGGGAAATTTATGGCACTTATTTTTCTCATTCTTTAGAGATTCCTGGCATTAAAATGTTAAAAGTGAACTTAACAGATTTTCAGGAATTGCAGCGCATATTTAGTGATATAAAACCAATAGCAGTTATTCATACTGCTGCACAATCGCAACCAAATTTTTGTCAAACCCGCCCTGAAGAATCGCACGCAATTAACGTTATAGCATCCTGCAATATTGCTGGACTTTGTGCAGATAATTCTATTCCTTGTGCTTTCACCTCAACAGATTTGGTTTTTGATGGTTTAAATGCTCCCTATCGAGAAATAGATTCTGTGTGTCCTGTGAATCTTTACGGTGAGCAAAAAGTCATGGCGGAAGCAGGTATGCTAGAAAGATATCCCATGACAGCAGTGTGTCGGATGCCGTTAATATTTGGTGCAGAAACACCCACAGCGAAAAGCTTTATTCAGCCATTTATTCAAACTTTACAAGCAGAAAAAGAACTAAATTTATTTATTGATGAATTTCGCACCCCAGTAAGTGGAACAACTGCCGCCAAAGGACTTTTATTAGCATTAGAAAAAGTTAACGGCATCATTCACTTAGGTGGAAAAGAGCGGATTTCACGTTATGATTTTGGAAAAATATTAGTTGAGGTATTTCAACTTTCCGCTACCAAGCTCAAATCCTGCCGTCAACAAGATTTGAAAATGGCAGCGCCTAGACCAGCAGATGTTTCTTTGGATAGTTCCAAAGCATTTGCATTGGGGTATCAGCCTTTATCTATAAAGGAAGAATTAGAGGAGTTAGAAATTAAGACTCCTAACTCCTAACTCCTCACTTGATTTTAGTAAGCATCCATTGGCAGACAAGAACAAACAAAATTCCTATCACCAAAAGCTGCATCAATGCGACCTACAGCTGGCCAGAATTTATATTCACGAGTCCAAGGCGCAGGATAAGCAGCTTGTTCACGAGAATAAGGATGATGCCATTTGTCGGTGATGAGACTTTCGGCAGTATGGGGTGCATTCTTCAAAACATTATCTTGAGCATCCACCTTACCTGATTCAATTTCGGCGATTTCTTGGCGAATAGAAATCAACGCATCACAGAAACGATCTAACTCTTGTTTAGATTCACTCTCTGTAGGTTCCACCATGATTGTACCCCCTACAGGCCAGGAGACAGTCGGCGCATGGAAACCGTAGTCCATGAGACGTTTGGCAACATCATCAATTTCGATCGCAGCTGATTTTTTGAGCGATCGCAAATCTAAAATACATTCATGGGCAACTAGACCATTTTTCCCCTGATACAAAACCGGATAGTATGATTCCAGTCTCTTAGCGATATAGTTAGCATTGAGAATCGCCACCTTAGTAGCTTCGGTTAAACCATCTGCACCCATCATGGCGATGTACATCCAAGAAATCACCAAAATACTAGCACTACCCCAAGGTGCAGCAGCAACAGCACCAATACGTTGAGAATTAGAGATTTCTTCCCCACTCTCTACTACAGGGTGTCCGGGGAGAAAAGGCACGAGATGAGAGGCTACCCCAATGGGCCCCATACCAGGGCCACCGCCACCATGAGGAATACAGAAGGTTTTATGCAAGTTTAAATGGCAGACATCCGCGCCAATATCTCCAGGACGGCAAATCCCCACTTGAGCGTTCATATTTGCCCCATCCATGTAAACTTGTCCACCGTGACTATGGACAATAGCGCAGATTTCCTGAATTGGCTCCTCAAAAACACCATGAGTTGAGGGATATGTCACCATCAAGGCGGCAAGTTCATTGCTGTGTTTTTCTGCCTTAGCCTTCAGGTCATTAACGTCAATATTACCTTGTGAGTCACAGGCGACAGCCACCACCTTCATCCCGCACATCACCGCACTAGCTGGGTTTGTTCCATGTGCTGAGGTGGGAATCAAACAAACATTACGGTGTGCTTCACCCCGACTTTCGTGATACTGGCGAATTACTAAAAGTCCTGCATACTCACCCTGAGAACCTGCATTTGGTTGTAGAGAAATTCCCGCAAAACCAGTAATTTCAGCTAACCATGCCTCAAGCTGCTCAAACAAGATTTGATAACCCTGTGTTTGCGACGCAGGTGCAAACGGGTGAATCTTGCCAAATTCTTCCCAACTTACCGGAATCATCTCAGCAGTTGCATTCAACTTCATTGTGCATGACCCCAAAGGAATCATCGATGTCGTTAGCGACAAGTCCTTGCTTTCCAGCTTGTGCAGATAGCGCAATAACTCAGTTTCTGAGTGATAGCGGTTAAAAACTGGGTGGGTGAGATATCTAGTGGTACGAGAGAGAGATAGATGGGGAAGAGAGAAAGAAGTTAATTCTTCTAGGATAAAAGGTAAATCATCTGTACCAGCAAAAATCTGCCAGAGGTCGATTAAATCTTCTGGTGTAGTTGTTTCGTCCAGTGAAATACCAACAGTAGTTGCATCAAAAACCCGCAGGTTAATTTGAAACTGTTCGCTAGCTGCCAGAATATCTTTGAAATTTTGTGTTCCTACTTCTACTCGCAGCGTATCAAAGAAAGATTCAGAAACAACTCTGTAACCCAAACGTTTCAGTCCTTGTGCCAACAACACCGTCAAGGAGTGGATGTTTTCTGCAATTTGCTTCAGTCCATCTGGGCCATGATAGACGGCGTACATACTCGCCATTACCGCCAGTAGCACCTGTGCTGTACAAATATTACTAGTAGCTTTTTCGCGGCGGATGTGCTGTTCGCGGGTTTGTAAGGCAAGACGTAATGCAGGCTTACCTTGAGCATCTTTTGAGACTCCCACAATTCGCCCTGGAACCAGCCGCTTATATTCTTCCTTCGTAGCAAAGTATGCCGCGTGAGGCCCCCCAAACCCCAACGGAATACCAAAGCGCTGGGTGCTACCTACAGCAATATCAGCGCCAAATTCCCCAGGAGGGGTGAGCAAAGTTAAACTTAAAGGATCTGCTGCTACCGTCACCAATGCACCCTTAGCATGGGCTTTTTCTATAAAAGCGCGGTAGTCGTAAATGGTGCCATCACTAGCGGGGTATTGCAGAACAGCCCCAAAAATTGGTTGATCAAAATCAAATGTTTGATGGTCGCCAACAATAATCTTAATCCCTAATGGTTTAGCGCGTGTTTGCAACACGTCGATAGTTTGGGGATGACAATTACCAGAGACGAAATAGGCATTTGCCTGATTTTTACAAACACCATAGCTTAGGCTCATCGCTTCAGCTGCGGCTGTGGCTTCATCAAGTAACGAAGCATTGGCGATTTCCAAACCTGTTAAGTCGATAATCAGGGTTTGGAAATTTAGCAGTGCTTCTAGTCGCCCTTGGGCAATTTCTGGCTGATAAGGAGTGTAGGCGGTATACCAACCGGGGTTTTCTAGGATATTACGCCCAATCACAGGTGGGGTAATACTGTCGTAATATCCCATACCGATGTATGAACGAAAAACCTGATTTTTGGCAGCAACTTTTTTTAATGATGTCAGTGCTGCATACTCACTTTCTGCTTCTGGTAACTTTAACGGTTGCTTCAGCCGAATTGCCTGCGGGACTGTTTGGTTGATTAGGGTATCCATACTGGGAAACCCCAAAACCTTAAGCATTTGCTGGATATCTTCGGAGTTAGGGCCAATGTGTCTTGGCACAAAACTACTTAGCTTTTGACTTGTTTGACTTTTTTCATCCAGCACTTGCTGCTCATTAGACTTGAGAATAGGGGCGTTCAATACCACAAATTACTCTCCAGACGGTACTATTTCATATTTTGCAATAAATACTCATGAGAAGTAGGTGTAACTTTTCAATTCATCTAAATTTCATGACTTATCTTCGGGTGGAGTGAAGATGAGAGATGGAGTATATGGGGGAAACAAGGGAGATAATTTTACCTCATCCCCCTCATCCCCACTCCCTACTCCCTACTCCCCTTCCACCTGGGCGCGATACTCATCTGCTGTCAAAGCATCCTCAACTTCATCAGGGTCATTGACGCGCACTTTCAAAAACCACCCTTCTCCGTAGGGGTCTTCTGACACGTCTTCGGGAGAATTAATTAAGGCTTCATTGCGTTCTATAACTGTGCCTGTGACTGGTGAATTCAGTTCTTCAACGGCTTTGACTGATTCAATTGTGCCAAAGTTTTCTCCCCTAGTAAGAGCGTCGCCAATTTCTGGCAGTTCTAAAAAGACGATATCGCCCAATTCATGTACAGCAAATTCAGTAATACCAATGGTGGCAATTTCACCATCTATTCGCACGTATTCATGAGAATCCAGGTATCTGAAATCTTGAGGATATTCAAAAGACATATCACTTCCTCTCCCTTATCAAAAAAATTATTGTCCCAACAGTCATCCAAGCCATATCTGGTAATGAACCTTACTGTAGATTGACTAACTAACTAACTCACAACACATTATTCCTCAAAAACCTCGACGCTTATCAGTTGGCGACACGATTTTTTGACCGATAAAAGGGACGTTTAACTACAACTCCTGGGTAAGCTTTGCCGCGAATTTCGACTTCTAGCTGTTGACCGATGGTTGCTAGTTGGGTAGGAACGTAAGCTAAGGCAATGGGATAACCAAGTGTAGGCGACAGAGTGCCACTGGAAATTTCTCCCACAACTTTACCTGTTGATAACACTTGATAGCCGTGACGGGCAATGTTGCGTCCTTGGGTTTGTAAACCCACCAATCGGCGCTGCACTCCAGCGGCTTTTTGCTGTGCTAAAATTTCCCGACCAATAAATTCGCCTTTAGTATCTAAATGAACTAGCCATCCCAAACCTGCTTCTAAAGGTGTAGTGGTGTCATCGATATCTTGTCCGTAAAGTGCCATCGCCGCTTCTAGCCGCAGGGTATCTCTCGCACCGAGTCCACAGGGGATAACACCAGCATTATAGAGACTTAACCACAATTCTATCCCTACATCCGGGTCTACCATCACCTCAAAGCCATCTTCTCCGGTGTAACCTGTACGGGCCAGGAAGGCAGGTTTACCTAGTAGGGTTGCTTCTAAATGTCCGAAGGCTTTAATTGGTTGTAAGTCTTCTTGCACCAAGGGCTGGAGGTATTTAATCGCTTTTGGCCCTTGCACGGCAATTAAGGCTTTATCTGGTGAAAGGTCTTGAAATTGCACTTTATCCAAGTCAAGGTGTTGCAATAGCCATGCTTTATCTTTAGCAGAGGTTGCTGCATTGACGATGATGAATGCCTTCTGTACACCAATGGTGTCTTCACCTTGGTAATAAACAATGATATCGTCAATAATTCCGGCTTGGGGATTTAACAATACAGTGTATTGTGCTTGACCGGGTTGCAAACGACTCAAGTCTGAAGGCACTAGAGGCTGGAGTTGGGAAATGAGGTTTTTACCTTGGAGGGTAAATTTGCCCATGTGGGAAATATCGAACATTCCGGCTGTATTTCTTACAGCCTCGTGTTCGCGACTAATGCCACTAAATTGCACAGGCATTTCCCAACCGCCAAAGCTAGTAAAGCGTGCTTTAATTTCTACACCCATTTTATATAAAGGGGTTCGCGCCAGAGATTGGGCGTTGTCTTCTTGATTAGCCACAGGTAATTTTGCGATCGCACCTCAACATCTATAATCCTACGAGATGCTTTCTGGTTTGACAGTCTTATGTATTGAATTTGGGAATGGGGCATTGAAAAGAGGCAGAGGCGCGGGGTGTAGGGAGCAGAGGAAAATGAAGAAGCAGGGAAGCTCTTAGCTGGGGAAAAGGGGAAACTTTCTCCCCTGCCCCAATTCCTCTTTTCCATCTCTCTTGCTTCCTGCTCCCTGCCTCCCCTGCTCCCTCATCCCCTTTGTTCCCTTCTGTAAGCTTTAATAGTTAAGGTGCAAGTGTTGAGATTTATTAAGAAGACATTATGAAATATTGGCGACTGTTAGCTAGCTTTGTCTTAGCGATGGTTCTTTTTTGGTTTCCCCTATCGGCGCAAGCTGCAAGTTCTTCCAGTATTACCCGTTCTGTGGGTAATGATGAACTCAAGGGCAAGGATTACTCTGGTCAAAGTTTAGTTGGCACTGAGTTCACTAATCTAAAATTAGAGAATGCTAATTTTAGCAATGCTGACTTACGTGGTGTCGTGTTTAACGGTACTTTGTTGGAGGGAGTAAATCTGCATGGTGCTGATTTTAGTGAAGGCATAGCCTATCTAACACAGTTTAAGGATGCTGATTTAAGTGATGCTGTATTGACTGATGCAATGATGCTGCGTTCTATTTTTGATGATGTAAATGTCATAGGTGCTGATTTTACAAATGCAATTTTAGACGGGACGCAAGTGAAAAAACTTTGTGTTAAGGCAAGTGGTGTTAATTCTAAAACTGGTGTAGATACTCGCCAGTCTTTAGGATGTAAGTAGAATTTATCCCCTTCTTCGCTGGAGGAGAGGGGGATATTTTTTTACGAATTACTAATTACGAATTATGAATTAGGCCTAGCGATCGCTAGTGATATGCTTCTCTTAAAAAGCTGGCATAATTTGCCCGAATCGTCATAGTAGTAGGATGACTTACACCTAAAGTTTGTTCACAAATTTTCAAAGCTTGCTCAAATAAGGGTTTCGCTTTCCTGTAGCGTCTTATATTACGGTAGAGTGCTGCGAGATTGTTCAGACTAATGGCGACATCAGGATGATTATCTCCCAGCAAACGTTTACTCACTTCTAAAGCTTCTTGATACAAGGGTTCGGCTTTGCTGTAGCGTTCTGTAGATTCGTAGAGTTGTGCTAAATTATTCAGGCTAGT
>NZ_CAXTNE010000008.1:0-3022 GCF_964245445.1 uncultured Nostoc sp. | reverse complement strand
GCGACATCAAGATGGTTCTCTCCTAGCAGGCGTTTTCTAAGTTTTAAAGCTTGCTGATATAAAGGTTCTGCTTCGCTGTAACGTCCTGTAGATTTGTAAAATCCTGCTAAATTGTTCAAACTAGCAGCGACATCGGTATGTTCTAAACCAAGACGATTTTGAGTGAGTTTTACACACTGTTGCAACCAATATTCTGCTTGCTGATAAAGTCCCTGTCCTTGATAAAACCAGGACAATTTGGTAAATAGAGTAATTAGATTTTCATCGCCTACATACTGGGATAGGTAGGTTGCAACTTCTGTAATGTGCGGGATATGTGGAGTGAGGTTGAGAATATCTTCAGGGTTAGGCTGTTGCGGAATTAGCTTTGCTACCTCTAACATCATCGCTGCAAAGTTAGTTTTTGCTTCATCCGCCTTATTTGACTTATCCAACTTCATTTGAAAAAGTTGCCGAATGAGGGGATTGAGATGATAAATTCCTTTACTTTTCTGTTGTAGCAAATGCAATTCTAGCAAATCGGCTATGGCTTTTTGCCAAAGTTCTTGTTTTTTGTTATCTTCTATCGTCTCAAGAGATAATGGAATGTCAGCTAAAGCACACAAACTTAGCAAACAGCCAAAGCTTTGTGCATTTTCATCCAACTGTTCCCAACTTAATTCAAAAGCTTCAGCTACACCGTATTCATAAGACATCAATGAGTTAGCATTGAGTACTGATTCATGTTCCACTCGTTTTTTCTCTAGCCGCTTCAGCAGTGTTTCCAAAGACAAATCTGGCATTTTATCCAGATATCGCCCTACTAACTCTAGCGCTAAAGGCAAATATTCTAAAAATTTACAAATTCTTCTCGCAACCCAAGGTTCTTGTTGCAGTCGTTCCCGAACCACCAGCGTTTTTAATAATTTCATCGCCGCCGATGGTTTGAGGACATCCAATTCGCTATTATATTTGGCCCTCAGGTAAGCTTGTAACGTTTTTAGTTTGTCCCGATTGTTAGAAATAGCTAACTCAGGATAACTCTGAGCAAACTTTTCATATATCTCACCCATCCACTTTCTGAAAGCAGCAACATCAACGTTTAATTCGCTGATAAGTTTAGCTTCGCTTTTACCTAAATTATCATTATTAAAATCCTTTAAAAAAGCTGCTGTTTGCTCTAGAGATAAGCTATGAGTAGCAGCTTCTTTGGCTAGAAAATTAGCCCATTGCATAAACTGCTTGTGATATTTATTTTTTATTCTACTTTGTCTCCATTTGGAAATCTCCTCTCTTCGGGGTAAAAATACCATTTGCATAGAAACATTCAAAGGCAGTAGCTTGCCGTTAGACATCGCCACTTGAGCCTTTGAACCTCAAACTTCGAGTTTTGTACTCAAAATAGCTATGCGATGTCTACAACGGGCTATTCGGCGTCGCTCTATTTTTCAATGTATTTTGAATATGAGGGGGCGATGTCTACGACGGACTAGGCCTACGCACGTTGTTAATTAGCATGAAAATCGAACCGTAGAGGCGCAGAGGACATGGAGGAAGAAATTAAGAGGGTGCGTAGACGCGTAGCGGCTTGTCGTCAGACATCGCCATTTGATGTTACAATTTGTAAGCGATCGCTATTCTTTTGCTTGAAGTTTTCAGCAAATTGATCAAAGTATCGGATAACCACAAACCAGCGTCACGCAAAGCTTGAATTCCAGGAGATATGCTTGGGATTAGTCCACGTCTTTTTGCTAATATCAGCAAACCTCCTGTTCCAATAGTATTAATACCTAAAGCTTGACCACAACGCCGTGTTGCCCTATCGTCAACAATAGCGGCACAGTCTGAATTTTTTAGTGCCAAACTTAATACTTGTGATTCTCCTTTTCCCAAATCCCAAGCTGCTACAACAGGATTAATAGTATTAACTTCTACTGTTTGTATCCAAGTAATATTGGGTAATAGTGTTAATGCGGCATCATCTTTTGTTGTGACTTCTTCAAAAACACCTAATGGAACTATAATTTCTGTGAATAATTGTGGAAGTAATTGTACTTGCTGACTTTTCCAAATAACAATTAAAGGTGAAGAGTTAATAATTACACAATTAATCGACATTTGTCAGTTCCTGGGCTAACTCTTGGGCAGTAGATTGCATAAAATCTACTTGGTAGCGTGATAAGGCATTAATAAATTCAGCACGAGTTAACCCAGCAATTTCTGCTGCTTTGGCTTGTGAAATGTCACCTAATTCATACCATTTAACTGCTGCTGCAATTCGCATTTCTTGGATGAATTCTTCAGGATTTTCCGAAGTGCTGAAAATACTGTTTCTGGTAATTGGATTGGTACTGTTCGCATAAATTTCTCCTCAGTTTATTAGAGAGCATTCCTCTGCTTAGAGTCAAGAACGCTAAAATTGACCCTTTAAACCTCGAAACAGCTAGCGATCGCTCTATTCTTTACTGTACTTTGGATATGTGGGGGCATGAGAATCAAACCGCGAAGGGCGCAAAGGGCGCGAAGAAATAAGTAAGAGAGAGCGATCGCCATTTGAAGTTAGAATTGATGGGCGATCGCTGCTAAAGTTTAAACTACAACTGTTGTGTGGCATCAATTTGGTGCGATTTTGTGAAAAGGGTGCGATCGTTAGCGATATGCTTTTCTTAAAAATCTTGCATAATTTCCCCGAACTGCCATTGTATCGGTATGACCTACACCTAAAGCCTGCTCACAAATTGCCAAAGCTTGCTGATACAGGGGTTCGGCTTCGCTGTAGCGTCCTGTAGAACTGTAGAGTGCTGCGAGATTGTTCAAGATAGTAGCGACATTGGGATGATTGTCTCCTAGTAAGCGTTTTTTCAGTTTTAAAGCTTGCTGATACAGGGGTTCGGCTTCGCTGTAACGTTTTGTAGAACTGTAGAGTTGTCCGAGATTGTTCAAGCTAGTGGCGACATCGGGATGGTTATCTCCTAGTAAACGTTTTTTCAGTTCCAAAGCTTGCTGATACAAGGGTTCAGCTTCGCTGTAGCGTCCTGTAGAA
>NZ_CAXTNE010000007.1:0-62213 GCF_964245445.1 uncultured Nostoc sp. | reverse complement strand
CCTTGTTGAGAAGTAGATTACCATACTTTTTTATTAGTGGGATAGTTTCATATAAGCTAAACAAGCTTATAGCATCGCACATCACCAAAGTTTTATTTTTCTTGTTACCACAACTTAACTTAGTCAAAAAACCTATGACTATTATTGACTCTTTTAGAGACAAAAACTTACAAACGAGTGACTTAAGCAATATCAGCAGGTAAACAGGAATATTTATAACTTTGTTAAGAAATTTAAAATGAACTAAAGTATAGTGGTTCCTAACCTGGCGAGCTACGTTTTCAATGCTACTAACCTTGATGATAAATAAAGATTTAAGTTTATCTCAGTTGCTTAGGAAACGCTAGATAAAAATCTCAATATGACTAAGTTTTGACAATTGCTTACAAGTTGTCGTTTCCCACCAAGGTAAATTATCCCGAACCATTGCATTTAAAATGGCTAATATTTCCAACTATTTTTTAAAATATCTTAACAGTTCTTAACTAAGTTTAAAAAAACTTGGGATTGGATTAAGAATGAATTAAGAGAAATGGCTTTGTAAAGGTTAGTTGATATTTCTTGTCAAACTGCTGGTAAAGTTACAAACTAAGAAATACAACACACGCAATTATTTTATGACTGCTATTTCTAACTTTGAATTCAAGCGACCAATTTGGCAAACCGGCATTATATTGACTTTAGGGTTTTGGCTCAGTGCTAGTCTAGCTTTAGACTGGGTAATTATGCCTAGCCTTTATCTTTCTGGCATGATGAGCCAAGCTGGTTTTACGACAGCAGGCTATACGATTTTTTGGAACTTCAATCGGATGGAATTGTTATCTGCTGCTATAGTCCTGACTGGGGCGCTAGCTTTGAGCAAAACCCGATATCACTGGAGTATTGGCAGTATTGTTTTATCTGTGCTGTTGCTAACTATAGCTGTGCTTGACACCTATTTCTTAACTCCGCAGATGTGCGCGATAGGAGTTCAACTCAACCTATTTGAAGCTGCTGCTGCTATTCCATCGACAATGAATATACTGCACGGCAGTTATTGGGTACTGGAAATTGTTAAGCTGGTGGCAGGTGGTACACTTTTAAGCTGGTGCTGGCGGGAGCAAGTTTAGGTAGATGGAGAATTTTAACAGTGAGAATATCCACTTCTAAATCTCACGCCAAAGACGCAAAGCATTTCTTTGCGTCTTTTTGCTAAATATACCTTATGAATGAATGCGATTGCGGACAATTTTCTACTTATATTTGTGACTTTTAAAACTTGAGATTTTCAGGCAAATTGCTATTATAAAATGATTCACTCACTTATAAGTGTAATTTAATACAGTGTTTCCTAATCATATGAGGTACATCTTAAGCCCCCTTTTGGGGGGGATTCTGTACCTACTCAACCGAAAACCGCTATACACATACAAAATTATCTTTTACTGTACATTCTCAGCCTTCCCGGACTTCCGAGCAAATAAATACTGAAAAATAATATTAATTAGTTTTCATGTTTCCTTTACTGATTTATCATGAAGTTTATATATTTCCGCTAACTTTTTTTCAGAATTATAGTAATCTGAATTTTAGTGGTTACTTATTTGTTATCTACCATCTATCTAAAAAGAGCTATTTTGCAGGTATGTATTAGCAATTAAGAATTTCGCTGCAAGTTCTTGAATTTGTCACTTCAAATTGTGCAGGGTAACTATTTAGCCCCACACAACATTAGAAACCGTCTCCAGTAATTATGAAGAAATTCCCTTCTGCTGATTTGGTTGCCTGTTGCATCTCACCACACACCATCATGGCGGCAATTACCAGCTAACTCATCTTTGGTCGGAGGTTTACCATTCTTGTTGTGCAAGTGATAATTTTACCCAATCCCAAGACTAAGGGTTGCTTTACAATCACAAACCTAAGTAAGATATTTAACTTTTTTAATGCTTAGTTTCTAATAATACGTTTTCTCTTGAAGAAGTTACCCTCAAGAATAAACTTCTAGCAAAAGTGCCCCACGACTTTCGTAACGACTACAAAAACATAGTTTGTCAGCGCGGATTTAATACTCAAAAGCCTTGATTTAGAGGCATTTTCATCTACATTACAGTAGATTTTGGTCGCTTTCGACTTTAGCACCAGAGGCAAAACAACTTTGGCACGAAAACTAAAGTGTATCTACAATTTTAGGCTGCTAAATACGGATACCAATGATGCTTTTGTGACTGATGGGCGAGAGCCAATGGTCTATGCGTTGCACTTGAGTTACTGTTAGATTGGCTAGATTAGCGAAAGATACAGAAAACCAATCTAATTTTTGAAATACTATATCTTGGCAACCAGTCAGGCCATTTTGCCATTGGTCAATAATATGGATTGGTTTATTTGTAACTCGTGCTTTATAGCTTAACAGAGATTGGTGAGTTAAGAGTTGGGGGGTGTGGAATCTCTGTACTAACTCAAATGTGACCGCTATATTTATCTGATAGTGCTTCCAACAAAGTCGCAGTGAATTCCGAAAAGGTAATTCACTAATTTTACGTGCAAACAAATGTTACTTTTATTCCAAAACCATCCTAATGAAGACACTTCCGATTAGTAGATACAGATTTTTTCAAAAGCTCCAGCCTTTATCTTTGTTGAAAAAAATCACTGGTAAGTCGGTTACTGGTTGTTTGCAGGTATTTAGCACATCAGGCTCTTGGTCAATATATGTAGACGAGGGTAAACTAATTTATGCCTGCTATTCAGAGAAAATGTTTGAGCCACTCTACAGAAATTTGCAACGCTTGAGTCAGCAAATTTCTACTCTCCCTCGTGAAATTCACGAACAGTTGCGGGCGATATTTGAAACTAGTATTGAAAATCAGACAATACCGAACCCAGATTATTTGGCTATTTGTTGGTTAGTCAATCAGAAATATATCAGTCCCTCTCAAGCGGCGATACTGATAGAGCAATTGGCGCTAGAAGTTCTGGAGTCATTTCTGAACTTAGATGAGGGGAGTTATGAATTTATTCCTGAAAGCTTTCTGGATGACATGCCAAAGTTTTGTCATCTGAATCTCCGCTTATTAGTTGAACGATGTCAAACACCCCGAAGGGAAGCGGCTTATCGTCAGACATCGCCAACTTCTCAATCAAACCCTTCAGAATTGTTCAAAATAAATGAGCTAAAACCCAAAAGCAAAAGTACACCAAACTGGTCTACAATAAACGGCTATAAACCGCCAACCTATTCTATTAATACCAATGAACATAGGAGTCAGCAAATCACCAAACCACCTACTGACAAAAAAATCTACACTATCTTTTGTATTGATGACAGCCCTACCGTATTGAATACTATTAAAAGTTATTTAGATGAGCAAATATTTTCTGTCGTGGCAGTCACCGATTCTTTAAAAGCTTTAATACAGATTGTTCACACCAAACCCGACATCATTTTGTTGGATATTTCAATGCCTAATTTGGATGGATATGAACTCTGCTCTTTGCTGCGTAAACACTCAAATTTTAAAAATACACCTGTGATTATGGTGTCGGAAAAATTAGGGTTTCTAGATAAAGCTAAAGCTAAGATAGTAAGAGCATCAGGTTATTTAACTAAGCCTTTTACACAAGGGGATTTACTAAAAGTAATATTTAAACATATTGTTTAATTTACTATTATAAAAATAACTCCACAAAAATCAAGATGTTTGTTGGGTATTTAAGGTTGATTATTACCTGAATTAGTACTATTTTAGTTAGAGAATATTGTCTGAGTAAATTTAAATTAGTTGGTCGTTATCTCACAGATAAGGGTTAAAATTTTATTAAAAGTACCAGTGCGAAAAAAGCTCTAGAAATAATCTTAGAAAAAAACAAATGCGATTGTTACTGAGTAATGCCGGGGATAAATAAATATGAATTGTCTCGCTTCATCAAAACAAATTCGACTCACCGCTTATGGGTATTTGAAATTGAGCAATAAATCGCTCAATACGAACCTTTTTTTTGGATAGGATTGATGACCTTAGTAGCTCTGAGGAAGTGGTATTTCCCTTAGAACTTCCAAAAGCGATCGCCCCATAACTTCACTGACAACTTTATTACCTTGTAAGTTGAGGTGAATGTGGTCGTGATACAAAGCTTGCGAATTGGTAATTGAATTGAATATCGGTAAAAAGTCTATATAGTTAATTTGTTGGGCTTTAGTATAATCGTTCAAGCGCTGGCGTGCAATAATTTCGTAATCGCGGGGGCCTGTTTCACCAATTTCTCGCAGTAAGGGAGTCATGACTAAGAGAAATTGGCTGTTGGTTTGGCGATTCAGAGCTTGAATTTTGCCGATCGCCTCCAAATTAATCCCCACGCGATCGCCTGCTTCATTTTGCACTGCTTTCATTTCGGGAATTGGCTGTTGCTTGACGATATAACGTTGCCACACTTCCACCAATGCTAAAGGAGGTTTACTATTGGGATAGTTGCGATCGCGTCCTACCGGTAAAGAAGTGGGAGCAGTAGCAAACAAATCATCGGTATTAATTAATAACACTACTGCTTGGGCGTTGAAATTGCTAAACTTCTGTAAATAAGCTAACTCGTTCCTTGGCCCCCAAGAGTTAGCTGAAGCATTCAGCACTTCTATTTCCTGATAATTACGATTAGTGGATGATGCCAGAGAACGCATCATCATTGTGGATATTGTATTAGTCTGATCTGTCCACCAGCCACCATTAGCAATAGAATCCCCTAACAGTAAAATTCGCAACCCAGAAGGTGCATGTGTCTTCTCAAGTGGACTACCTCGCATAGAATACTCATTAATTTCAATGCGATTACCAAAACGACAGGTACGCTGGTTAGGAGCCAATAAATAACCAATCTGCTCATCGCCAATGTAAATCAGGGGATTACCGAAGCCAAAAAGCGATCGCAGTCCGATCTCGACTACCACAAACAATCCCACAACCACTACCAAAAATACGATCAACGCGACTTTCACCTACTTACACCCTCTTATACTGAATTGCTTTTCAACGATAGTAACTGACGCATTGGGCATTGGATAGAGGCATGGAGGCAGGAGACGCTCGACATAAATCTTTTTATACTAGTAGGCTTTATACCCACAACTAAAATTTTCATTAATACTTTTTTCCTCCAGCAAGAACTGCCTTCTCTTGTAAAACTTTTCTCCCCAGCGAAGAGATCCCATGCTTCTTCCAACTTCCCAGGCATCTGATTAAGCGGATTAATATGTATTGGAACGTGTTCAATAAGCTTTAAAACAGCAATTGCATGGCTGTTAACTGTCTATCTAATGGTTTACCAAAAGTTTGATATATTTAGGCTATTTTGTGTAAGAGTATAGCAGTGTTTTATAGTGATATAATTTTTTATTATAGTATTACAAGAATTACAATTGTCATCATTTTATCAAGTTAGCAAAATTTTTTCGGGGGTAGGCTAGGATGATTAAAATAGTCACACGCAAATATTTAGGAAAACAAAATGTCTATGACATAGGGGTTGAGCATGACCATAATTTTGCAATCAAAAATGGGTTAATAGCTTCCAATTGTTTCAATAAATCCCATTCGACTGCCTATGGTTATGTAACTTATCAAACAGCATATTTAAAAGCTAATTACCCATTGGAATATATGGCGGCGCTGTTAACGGCTAACAGTGGCGATACCGATAAGGTACAGAGATATATTACTAACTGTACAAATATGGGTATTTCCATAGATCCGCCAGATATTAATCGTTCTGGTGTTGATTTTACGCCGACATTGGGAAAGATTCTGTTTGGATTTTCGGCGGTGCGGAACGTGGGACAGAGTGCGATCGCTTGTATTTTGGAAGCGAGAAATGAGACAGGAGAGTTTAAATCCCTCGCTGATTTTTGCGATCGCGTGGATTTACGTGCTGTTAACCGCCGCACTATGGAATCGCTCATTTACTGTGGAGCATTTGACAAAATTGAACCCAACCGTCAACAGTTAATTAACGACTTAGAATTAGTGTATGATTGGGCACAATCTCGCGCTAAAGACAGAGCTAGTGGTCAAGGAAATCTCTTAGATTTATTAGGTGACGGATTATCTTCTACTCCCACCAAAAGAGCAAATAATGCCTTTGAAACTGCTCCCAAATCTAAACCTGTGATGGACTTGCCACCACAGAAAAAGTTGCAAATGGAGAAAGAATTATTAGGATTTTATGTATCAGATCATCCACTGAAATCCTTACGGCAAATAACACCACTTTTGACTCCAATTAACCTTTCGCAACTTGGAGAGCAAAGGGAAGAGACAAGGCTTTGTGCAGTTGTCATGTTGAATAACGTCAAAAAAGTGGTTACTAAAAAAGGCGATCAAATGGCAATTTTGCAAATAGAAGACCTCACTACACAATCAGAAGCTGTAGTCTTTCCCAAAACCTATGAACGCATTAGTTCTATACTCCAAGTTGACACTAGATTGATTATTTGGGGAAAAGTAGATCGACGCGATGAGCAAACTCAATTTATTCTTGAAGATGCAGAGCCAGTGGAAACAGTACAAATGGTAATGGTGGAATTAAATCCCCAGCAAGCAGGTAATATCGATGAACTACATCGCTTGAAAATAATTTTGCAAGAACACTCAGGGGACAAAGAAAAGGCAAAAATGCCAGTGATCGGAATTATACAAACTGAAAATTCTCGGAAACTTGTTCGCTTGGGTTGGCAATTTTGCGTACAAGATTCTAGAATAACCGTTCAAGCTTTGCAAAATGCCAGTTTTCCTGCTCATATCAAATCACTGACTGGTATCTGAAGCCAAAAGTGAAAAGTCCACCAATACTGAAAAGCAGCTTAATAATCAGTTTTACTGAACCGTCAACAGTAAATTGCCTTAAGTATTCAGGCTTATAATAGTTTTTTTAGTTACTTATGCGGATGATGATTTCCTTGAGTAAATAGTATATTTTTATGCTAAGAACCTTAAGGCTGCGACCGGGGGAAGGAGTTATAACTTGATGATCGTGAACGAGCTACATAAATTTGTTTCATACTGTAAAATCATTCAACCCCAAACTCAGGAGGACATTAAAAAATTTTTTGAAGGAGTTATCTTATTTCCTTATGATAAGGAACTTCTATTGCAAGCTTATTTATTTCTGAATATTAAAGACTTATTTCCCTCGTGTGCTGAATTACTGTTATTTGAAAAATCTCCAATTTCAGATTATACAGATTTAGGAAAGTGTGATTTTGTCTATCAGACCTTTAAAGGAAGCCTGTTTTTAATAGAAACCAAGTTTATTGATACAGAAGCAACAGGAGCTACTGAAAGAAAAAGAAGAAATAAACACAGAAACAAGGTATTTGAGCAAGTTATTACTTTGAAAGGCCGGTTTAGTGAATATTGGAATATAAGGCTAGATCAATTAGAATGCGGGGTTTTCACAACAGATGCAGAAGTTGCTTGGCGAGGAAATGGCGTGAACGTCATTTCTAAATCAATATCTATAGAGCATCTAGAAAAATGGCGAAGAAGCTATCACAGTAGTGAAAAATTTTTATCTCATCAAGATGGGTCAAAGCTTGAGGGGAAGCTTAATTTGAAAGGTTGAGCCAAGACCCAAGTATACTTTTTTCGGTGATTTGCCCCCGGTAACCTTGTAGAATTTGTGGAGCGATGTCTGGCGGTTTTTGCTAGCCTACACAAGTCAGAGTCTAAAGCCACCTATTTGACGGGATCGAATAGTAAGCTAATTGGTTTGCCTTACATTGGGTGGGTTATCGATTAAATCCGTTAAATTCACTCTAGTAGTTTTTTGTGGATTTATAAATTTCAAAGTAAGGAAAATCTTTCACGTACTCAAGTGACAAGGCAAAATCACCTATTTTAAATCGGCGGTATTTGCACTTTTGGTTTTAGTACTAGATAAAGCCTTTCTGCAAATCAATTTGGCTCAACGCCCCAAATTAGCGCAAGTTATACCGTTAATCGTCAGTGAAACTGCTTAAATCAGCAATAATACTAATGTTGACTCATCTGAGTAATTCTTTTTATGAACTACTTCTGAAATCAGCAAGCTCAGGAATGAGTATTTTCGTCGGGCGCTTCAAACTTGTAACCATAGCCCCGCACAGTTTTAATAAACTCCGGTATGCTAGCATCGATTTCCATCTTCTTGCGAAGCTGACCAATATGCACATCAACCACTCGGCCATCTCCCACGTAGTCGCAACCCCAAATTTTTTGGATTAGTTGTGGGCGACTCCAAGCCTGATTAGGATGACTTGCCAAAAAATGTAAGATATTAAATTCCAGTGCTGTTAAAGCAAGAGGTTTCTCGTTAAGTGTTACCTCCCGTCCCTCTGGGTTAATTGCTAACTGCTTAAAAATGATCCGTTGTGTTGGGGAGGGGTTGATGTAGCGTATCCGTCTTAAAAGAGCTTCCACTCTAACTTCAACTTCTGCAAGGCTAAACGGTTTAGTCATAAAATCATCAGCACCTGCGCTTAAGATTTTAATTTTATCAGCCTCGTCAGTCCTACTAGTCAGTATCAGCACTAAAACATTAGTACGGCTCTGCATTTCTTGGCAAAGGCTATAACCATTAAGATCCGGCAAATTCCAATCCAGAATCACTAAGGCCGGGTTGAATTGCTCAAACAACGATAAGGCAGTCTTACCATCTGCTGCGGACTCTATTTGATATTTCCGACTTAAAAAACGATAGACCAGATTTCGCACACCAAAGTCGTCATCGACGATCATAATTTTGGGAGTAGTAGCGGGAACCATAATCATAATGCTGCCTATTGTAGATTGGGCGATTCGCTCTTGCACCAGTTTTGCTTTACGTGTTTCTGTTAATAGTGTATTCAAGCGCGTCTCTGCTGAGTACGATCGCTACTGTAGTACCTGTTTACAATTAATCTTCCATGAAGTTTATCAAAACTTTAGCCATTGTAATGCTAATAAATTTTATAAGTATTGATTGTATGAAGTTTGTATAATTTTGGATTTTTGTTGTAGGATTGTAAATTTTAATACTTAAAGCCCTTTGAAGATGACTTGTAAAATCTCTTTTGTCTCTCTGCGCCCTCAGCGTCTATGCGGTTAAAAAGTCTTTTATTTAACAGCAGAGGCACAGAGAAGCCAGTGCGTTGGGCGGGTTCCCCGACTTGAAGCAACTGGCGCAACACAGAGAGAAGAGGTTAAAGAATAATGGCTTGAGGACTTTTAAAACATCTTTTAAGAGCAAACGAGGAGCTTGCTCTGATGTAACTCATTTGATTATGAAAAGCTATAAGGCGTTATTGTTAGCGATCGCAGATATTGAAAATGTAAGTAATTCCTGTACTAATAGCTGAATATTTTAAATTATTTACATGTTCACAATTTGTTTTAATAATTAAATATCAAAAACATAACTTTAAATATATTTAATTAATACAATTAATATAAAAACAACTTTTAATAGTCTAATATGACTTAATTTGCAATGCATTAAATGGTAGAAAATATTTTAATTAGGTACTCTATCTCAGGAGAGATTTTAAGTAAATTCAGCCCATAGAAAGAGTAATTAAATATATTTAGTCCGTTAAATTGCTATCAATATCGTCAAGTCAGGGATACTTATGGTTAACAATTTAGTCGGCGGCATAATTCCCCCACAGCCACCAGTAGAAGGACAGTCTGATGTTCATACATTGAAGTCTCGTCTAGAATGGGGCGAACCAGCTTTTACCATACTGGATGTGCGCGATCGCAACACCTTCAACGAAGGTCACATTTTAGGAGCTATACCAACGCCAATAGATGAATTGGTACAGCGTGCAGTAGCTTCTTTAGATAAAAGCCGTGATATTTACGTTTACGGTGCTAATGAAGAAGAATCTGCCCAAGCCGCGCAACAACTGCGTTCTAATGGATTTGAGCATGTCTCCCAACTCAAAGGTGGTCTTGCTGCATGGAAGGCTATCGGTGGCCCAACAGAAGGCATTATTGAATCAACAACTTCCTCAGGTGCAGATGAGTACAATGTTGTAGATCGGCTAAAAAATCACCAAGAAAATCTGCCAAAGGGAGGCCCTAGCGCGACAGAAGCCATTAAACAAGGAGCTAGTAACCTCAAGGAAAACATTCAAGAGGGAGCCAGTAACCTCAAGGAAAACATTCAAGAGGGAGCCAGTAATGTCAAAGAAACCATTAATGAATCTGATACTCCTAAAGAACACTAATGATTCCAATAAATATTGGATCTTAGACAAAAAATAACTTAGAAAATTAGCAATAGACCTCTTGCATAAATTAATTATAAGAATCCCACTCTATCTTTGGCTTACATTAAAGTCTCATCTCTTTGGTTGCGGGGACAGGTTAGGGATGTTAAAGAATTTTTCAAGAGGTCTAATCTTGATTTATCATAGTCAGAGAAATCACAATTCACAAATCAAAAGATGGAATATTTCCTCTTGTAATGCTTGTACTCCACAGCAAAAACTTTTGCAAGAGGTTTATTATTGGCTCAATGTTCAAACAAATCTTTAAACTGCAACAAATCCAACGAAACTATTGTTGGCAGAAATTCAAAACATTCTTGAGCAATTTCCCAACGTTCTTCTCGTTTGAGCATTTCTGTTAGCTTATGCTGCACACTAAGTAAATAGCGCACATCATTGGCAGCATAACTCAGTTGAGCTTCAGACAAACTAGCAGCGTTACCCCAATCAGAACTTTGAGAGCTTTTATCCAGTTCTACTTGTTCTAACTCTTGCACCACATCTTTAAGCCCGTGGCGATTTGTGTAAGTACGGGCTAATTTACTAGCAATTTTGGTACAAAAAACAGGTCTAACCTGAATCCCCAGATTAGCTCGCAAAGTGGCAAGGTCAAAGCGAGCAAAGTGAAACACTTTTACGACATTCGTCGCTGACAAGAGTTTTTTTAAGTTTGGCGCATCAGCTTGTCCTTTGGCTATGCGGATTGCAGTCACTTTTCCGAATTCATTGCACAACTGGACAAGACACAACCTATCGCGCTGTGGCAGTAATCCCATCGTTTCTGTATCAACTGCGATCGCTGTAGATTCTAAATATTCTACTAGAGCTGCGTCGCCCAGATCGCGATCGCTCACCTGAAAATCTTGTAATGTCATGAATTGTTCAAAGATAATAGCAGTGTCCAGCAAATAAAAGTCTTGTCAAACACTACATTATTATTGTGCAAAACAATCATAAATTAAATCTACCTAGTGCGAAAGAAAAGCTGTGTAAGGTAGACTTCGCCTTGATTATTAGTAGCAACGCCAATTCCAGTGAGGTTGTAATTTCCTTTAAGGTTTTTTAGATGTCCAGGACTCTTGATCCAACCAGTAACAGCTTCATCCACAGGGTTACTATATCCCCGATTGAAAGCTACATTTTCCGCCGCACTGCTGTAGCGAATAGGGATAGCATTGACTCGCCGTTCAAATCCCTGATGACTAAATGGTGTTTTACCTTTAGCCATATTCTGACTATGAATTCTTGCCTGTCGAGTGATATTTGCATTTAGGGTCAACTTTGGCAGTCCTTTAGAAGCCCTATATCGATTAATTTCTTCAAAAACGGATTTTTCTAGCTCCGTAGTCTTAAAAGTAGGAGTCGATATTGCAACCTGACTGGAAAAAAGCGACAACAGCTTATTACGGGTGGATGTATTCGTAGAAGGATTATTTGGTATCGGAACAGTCGTTAACCCACTAGCAAGGACAAGCGCACTTAAAGCGATGCCAAAAGCAGTTTGTCGGAACATGGAGAATTACGTAATATGTAGAGATATAAGACTTATACTCTACCCTATTGTTCCGACGATATATACCACGATACTATTAAGGATTGATGAATTTTTGCAATCTGGCTACATCCTTGTATAGGAAGTATAAAAAATTGTTTCTATTGTCAATACTTTAATAGGTCAGCATCGTAAAATCACGGTTATTTTTGCTGATAATTTAGAATTTTCATGAATTACTAAAAAAATAATGTAGTATTCAATAGACAAATGTCATTGAAACTACATTATTCTATATCTAGCAAAAGCTTTGCTAGCAGCCTGAAGTCTGGGAATTTGAGAAAAAACCTAAATTTTACCAAATCTATCAGCGAAAGAAAAGTTGTGTGAAGTAGATTTCGCCTCTACCGTTGCTAGCGACACCAATCCCGGTTTTCTCATAACTACCTCTGATATTGGCAAGATGCCCTGGACTTTTGAGCCAGCCTTGAACAGCTGTCGTCACAGGGTCACTATATCCATAGTTGGAAGCGACATTTTCACCAGCTGAACTGTAGGGAATACCGACTGCTTTAACACGTTCTGAAAATCCCGTATGTCCAAAGGGAACTTTACCTTGAGCCATATCCTGACTGTGAATCCTGGCTTGATTATCAATGGCAGAATTACGAGTCAGCTTTTTTAATCCTTGGGAAACTCTGTAGTCATTAATTTGTTTGAAAACCGCCTCTTCTAAAGCAGCAATGTTAACGCTAGATGCTGCAAGTTTATTAGTATTATTTGATACGTTAGGAGATGTCGGTGTAAAAGTTGGAGTTGTTACAGGAGTTGTTACAGGAGTTGTTACAGGAGTAAAGAAAATTTGTGTGAAGAAGATTTCGCCTGTACTGTTGTTGCTAACGACACCAATCCCAGTTTTTTCAAAATTACCTCTGATATTAGCAAGATGCCCTGGACTTTTGAGCCAGCCTTGAACAGCTGTCGTCACAGGGTCACTATATCCATAGTTGGAAGCGACATTTTCACCAGCTGAACTGTAGGGAATACCGACTGCTTTAACACGTTCTGAAAATCCCGTATGTCCAAAGGGAACTTTACCTTGAGCCATATCCTGACTGTGAATCCTGGCTTGATTATCAATGGCAGAATTACGAGTCAGCTTTTTTAATCCTTGGGAAACTCTGTAGTCATTAATTTGTTTGAAAACCGCCTCTTCTAAAGCAGCAGTGTTAACGCTAGATGCTGCAAGTTTAAAAGTGCTATTTGATACATTTAAAGATGTTGACGTAAAAGTTGAATTTGTTACAGGAGTAGTGATCGCTCCACTACTGAGAATAATAGTGCCCAAAGCAACGCTGTAGATTGTTGTTTTAATCATTTGCTGAAACTAACTGGAACTCTAGCTCCAGAAAGCTTAACCAAGCTAGTATCAATCTGACAACTTGATTATAGGTCTATATACCTCTGTTTATGGCGTTTTTTGTTCAAAAACTACCAGTTAACTTTAAAATTCATAAAATTATGAAAAACTTTTGCTATTTATAAAAAATTTTCCTCTACCATTAGTATGATTATTTTATTTAACCACTTTTAAAATTTCATTTTGTAATATACGATGATTTTCAGTATTTGGTTATTAGTGGTAAAAAGACAATAACGTATTCAAAAAATTAACCAGTATTAACACTTAGAAAGTTAAAATTACTATGAATTATAATTGAATATCAATATATTACATTATTCAGTATTAATACTGTTATAAGTGGTGAAGATGGGATTTAAACAATTCGCAATTCGCAACACTTCGGCTACGCTCAATACAAGTTCGCAATTATGTTTTGTGATAGCGAAGCGTTAGCGAGTCATCAAGCGTCTGGGGATTTAGACCCCAACACAAAACAAGCTTTTGCATTGGGGATGGGGTTTTAAACCCTAAAACACAAGCGATAAATGGCATAAATTTATCCACTAAAACCTCTTGCCTGGAATTCCTAATACTCGCCTTAGCAAGAAGCAAGCTACGTAATTCGTAATTTCTATATCGCAAGGGTTTCATTGATTTGGGATAGGTAGTTTACTTTTGCCGTGCTGTACTAGCTTTTCTTGAGGGTTTCTAACTCTTCCTGTACTACGCGCAACACCCGCGCAATATATTCTGCACGCCACTGTTCCCGTTCCTTAGTTACTTTGGCATCCGGCTCGTAAGCTTCAATCTCAGTAGCTGATAAAATACCTTTAACCTCTAGCAACCGTTCAATGGTGTCTAGCCGCTCATGCAGCACAGACACCTCACCAGTCAAAGCCATGACGATTACTTTTAAGTATATTTACGCATCATTTAATAACTTGGCTACTGTATGTACATCCTTATCGCCACGCCCAGAGCAGTTAATTACAATCCGGGGACTGTCGGTTAGTTGGGGACACAGGGTTTCGAGGTAGGCGATCGCATGGGCTGTTTCTAACGCTGGGATAATCCCTTCCAATTTTGACAATCGCTGAAATGCCGCTAAAGCTTCTGCATCCGTCACACTATAGTATTCAGCGCGACCACTATCCTTCAAATAACTGTGTTCTGGCCCCACACCGGGATAATCTAAACCTGCACTAATTGAGTGTGCCTCAATAATTTGCCCATCCTCATCTTGCAGAAGATAGCTCATTGCTCCGTGCAGTACACCAACTCGTCCTTTTGTCAAGGTTGCTGCGTGTTTTTCGGTATTGACACCTTCTCCTGCTGCTTCAATCCCAATGAACCGTATAGAAGGCTCATTTATAAACTCATAGAATAGTCCCATAGCATTGGAACCACCACCCACGCAAGCCAAGAGAATATCAGGCAATACACCCCACTTTTGGATTGCTTGGGCGCGAGTTTCTTGACCGATTATTGCATGAAAATCACGTACCATCATCGGGTAAGGATGAGGCCCTGCTACCGAACCCAGGATGTAGTGAGTTGTTTCCACATTTGTCACCCAATCGCGGATTGCTTCAGAAGTGGCATCCTTAAGGGTTCCCGTCCCTGCCTCCACCGGACGCACTTCTGCCCCCATCAGCCGCATTCTGAACACATTCAAAGCTTGGCGTTCCATGTCATGAACACCCATGTAAATTACGCATTCCAGCCCAAAACGAGCGCAAACTGTAGCTGTGGCAACTCCGTGTTGTCCAGCACCTGTTTCGGCAATAATCCGTTGCTTGCCCATGCGCTTTGCCAACAATATCTGACCAAGGGCATTATTTATTTTGTGAGAGCCAGTATGATTTAAATCCTCGCGTTTTAAGTAAATTTGCGGCCCCGTGCGATCGGGTCGGGCATAATGAGCAGTCAGGCGTTCAGCAAAATATAATGGTGTGGCACGTCCTACATAGTCCCGTAACAACTGCTGTAGTTCTGCTTGAAAATCAGGGTCATTGCGGTATTGCTGATAAGCTGTTTCTAGTTCAGTAAGAGCAGGCATCAACGTTTCAGGTACATACTTACCGCCGAAGCGTCCAAAGCGACCTAACGTATCTGGAACCTGAGCAGTTGAATTTGGAGATAGGGGAGTAGTAGTCACGGGCTGTTTTTAATGACGGGAATGACTTAATTATTATAGAAAGTCTAGGGCATATCTAGGTTATATCTGGAGACTGGAAGCTAAATTCTTCCTCAATACCCAATGCTCAATACTTCGGCTTACCTCGGCTTTGCTCGGCACGAGTCGCTCAGTACAAGTGCCCAATCCCCCATGCCCAATTACTTTGAATTCCTCGCAATGGATTTGTGATGTTAGCCTAGAAATTGATATCCCAGCAGAATGGTTGCGTAGAAGTTTCCACTGCTTTTGAAATTTTTCTTAGATATTCATTTTATGTCTTCTTCAAATCCCAAATCTTCTGACAAAAGCTTTGTCTACCGCGAATTTGGCAACGACAACTCCGCCGCCACAGAAAGACCAATTCCAGAACTCCCCGCACAACAACAAAATCTTAAAGTACAAGCTTCCCGCAAAGGACGCAAAGGCAAAACCGTTACAGTGATTAGCGGTTTTCAAGCCAAACCAGAAACCTTGGCTGATTTGGTGAAGCAGTTGAAAACCCAGTGCGGCACAGGTGGGACAGTTAAAGATAACGAAATTGAAATTCAGGGCGAACACAAGCAAAAAATTGTCGAGATTTTGAGCAAACTAGGTTACAAAGCTAAAATTAGCGGTGGCTAATCTTGAGTGCGGTTTACCGCATCTCAACCGTGATCTAGATTAAGAGAGGGAATGTTATCTTTGAAAGGTACAAATATGCTTGAGCATTGGTAAATCACTTTGCCAACAAGCTAGTTTTTGTGATATTAATAGGAGGTTTAAATGGATTTAGTTCGGATTTTGTGTGCCATTTTCTTACCGCCTCTGGGAGTTTTTTTGCAAGTAGGTTTTGGTATAGATTTTTGGATTAATATAGTTTTGACACTTTTTGGTTACATTCCTGGGATTATTCACGCAGTATGGATAATTGCTAAGAAATAATTCTTTGTAGGGGTAGGTTTGAGGCTCTGCATACAGTGATAAATTGAGTCACAGCCTCAATAAATACATTTCTATGCAGAGTATGAAAACGAGAAAAATAAATTACCTGCAAGGTGACTACCTTGGGTAAAGCTTTGGAATCTAAAGATATGGGCTTTTGTGTGTTAATTAATACCGATTTAGCTGTCATTTTTTAACATAGCATAGAGTCTAAACTCTAGAAGCAAAGGGCAAATGTGCAATTGCCATTGCACAGTTGAAACGTTCAAATCTTTAATCAACCCAGTACCTATATTTAGTACCCAGCCATGAACCATAGGCGCTTTTCGCTCATAGAGTACCTGACGCATGATGGGAATTTGGTAAAGATTTTTCACTTGCGCCACAACATTGATTTCTGCCAAACGATTTAGACGTTCTTCTCTTGTTGGCAAGGCATCAATTTCTTCTTGTTTCTGTAAATACAGTTCCCGAATCGGATTTACCCAGTTATCAAGAATACCGATGGTTCTTCCTTCTAAAGCCGCCTTAATTCCTCCGCAATCGTAGTGACCACAAACGATAATATGTTCTACCCCAAGATGTAAAATCGCATATTCTAAAACGGCTAAAAAGTTAATATCCGTTAGAGAAACTTGATTGGCAATATTACGATGTACAAATAATTCTCCTGGTTCTGTACGGGTAAACTTTGTTAATGCCAGACGACTATCAGAACATCCTATGTATAGAAAAGGTGGTGTTTGTCCACTAGATAATTCTTGAAAGTAAGTTGGATCTATAGCTAGTTTTTCGGCAACCCAAGTCTGATTATTTCTGAGAATTTCGTGAATGCTGTTATATTTCATCTTTCGTCGAATTCGAGAGAGAATCTCATAAATATTTTAGCTGATTTACAGTTTCCTATAAATCTATATGAACTTTTTCATAGCTAAAATTTTTATAAAGATGAGATTTTTTCCACGGCATTAAGAGAATTATTGTATAAATTGTAAGCAATTGAATTAAAGTTTAGAGAATAAATAACTATGTATAAATTTATAAAATTAGCTAATCAAGTAACCTTTTTATCAAATATAATCTAAGCATTCAGACCGATTACTGATTTAAAATCTTCATCTAGCATTTATAGATATTTTTACATAGAGATTCTGTAAGTAGAATCATTTTAAATCACACCTCAAACTGTGCATTTGAGTCAAGCAAGTGCGGCGGAAGTTTTGAATACTGGCTCCTTCAATACACAGAGACACTTTCTGAAGATGGTAAACTAACTTAACAAAGATGCCAAATCTGAGGTTGAAATATTAAGTTATCAGCTTCAATCGGGAGCAACAACTTTATTATCCTGATGATGGTTGATTGACCAACGGTGATCAACAGTCATAGAGGAAAACTCGCAAATTTCTTCTAGGCGTTTTTGCTGTACGGCAGCTTTACGCAGAGTAATAATTAGTTGATTGACCTGATGCCGTAAATCTGGATTATCATTTACAGCTAACATGGTTTGTCTTTCTAAAAGTTGAAGTATAAGTTCGTAGTGAATAGGAGAAGGTAGAGGAATTTGCTCCATGAAGTTAACTTTTGATTTCATATTTAAGATTTTGTATTAGTCAGAGTCTAGCTTTTCTCAATAAATTGTTACATAAGAAATAACTAGTTGCTTATGGCTTTGATTTGATTAGCAATGAAGATTTGACAAAGATATGATGATATTTGATGGCAATGTGCTGCGTGTCCACGCATAGTGTACCCAATTGACCAACTATTGTATGCAGTTAGTTGCCCTATGCTAAGGGGCGTAGGGGAGATGTTTATTTCAGAAATTCCTCGGCAATATATGGGCGATGGCAGCGCCGGGATCTGGTTGTTTTACCAAAGATTCTCCAATGAGTACAGCCGATGCACCTGCTGTCAGTACCAGACTCAGATCATCTGGGTTGTGTAGTCCTGACTCGCTGACAACAAGGATGTTTTTCTCCTGCAATTGGCTACCCCTTGCAGCTAAAAGTTGGCAAGTAGTTTGCAAGTCAACAGAGAAATCTTCCAAATTGCGATTATTGATTCCTACTAAGGAGACCCCATCTAAGGCTAATACACGGTCAAGTTCTGCCAAACTATGGACTTCAACCAAGGTTGCCATTTTCAGGTTGTTAGCAATTTTAAGGAAGTATTTCAAATCTTGATCGCTCAAAATAGCCGCAATCAATAAAATAGCATCTGCACCCTGAACCCGTGCCAAGTATATCTGGTAAGCATAAACGACAAACTCTTTGCACAGTAAGGGCAAATCTACAGCAGCCCGAACCTTGGCTAAGTTTTCAAAACTACCTTGAAAGAACTTGACATCTGTCAGCACAGAAAGACAACTAGCACCACCTTGCTGATAAGACAGGGCGATCGCTACTGGATCAAAATCTTCTCGTAAAACGCCTTTGCTTGGTGAAGCTTTTTTAACTTCGGCAATCAATGCTGGCTTAGTCTTACCTTGCCGTAAGGCGGCGACAAAATCACGGGTTGGCGGCGCAGTCAGTACCTGTTTCAGCAATTGTTGCAAAGGAACTTTTTCTCGCATTTGGTCATATTCTATTTCTTTCTGCCAGACAATTTCCTCCAAGATGTTGTTTGGCGCGGCATCAGGTACGACAGCCTGATAACGCAATATCGATACATCAATAGCTGGGTTAGGTGAACGGCGACGGATTTGCATAATTTGTCATTTGTCAGTGGTCATTTGTCATTGGTCATTGGTCAGTGGTCATTTGTCCTTGTTTATTGACAAAGGACAAATGACAGAGGACAAATAACTAAATGGCTCGTTTATAAGCTTCGTCCAGCACTTCCGAAAGTGTCGGGTGCGCGTGAACTAGATGTGCGAGACTTTGGACAGATTGACGGTTTGCGATCGCAGCTGAGGCTTCATGAATTAAGTCTGAGGCGTGTAGTCCAAAAATGTGGACGCCCAAAACTTCTCCGGTGTCTTTGCGATATATCACCTTGGCAATCCCATCGGCTTCATTTTCTGCCAATGCTTTGGAATTCCCTTTGTAGTAACTCCGACTTGTGGCGATTTCAAAACCTTCGGTTTGTCCTAACTCCTTAGCTGCGGTTTCTGTTAAGCCCACATAGCTAACTTCTGGGTGGGTAAACGCCGCCGCCGGGATGCTGCGATAGTCTACTATTCTTTCCCTCCCAACTATATTTTCTACAGCGATGATGCCTTGAGCAGAAGCCGCATGTGCCAACATCATCTTCCCATTAGCATCGCCAATTGCCCACAAATGCGGTACTACTTCACCAGCTGATAGTACTGCCATGCGATCGTCAACTGGGATAAAATTCCGCCGATCCAGTTCTACACCCACAGATTCCAAACCAAGATTTTTGGTCGCTGGGATGCGTCCTGTAGCCACCAAGCAAGCATCTACTTCGATGACATCTACATCTTCTTTACTTTTGAAATCTGCTAATTCAATCACCACTGGTGAACCGGGGATGACTTTTTTAGCGTATATCCCCACTTTGGTTTCAATATCACGGGGAGTAATCAGTACCCGTTCGGCAAGTTTGGCAATGTCTCGGTCAAATCCTGGCATTAACTGATCTAGGGCTTCAATCAAGGTGATTTCGCAACCCAAAGCTGAGTAAATATCAGAAAATTCTAAGCCGATGTAACCACTGCCAATAATTGCTAGCCAGTCTGGTAGAGACTCCAACTTAACGCCTTGATCGCTGGTAAAGACAGTTTTGCCGTCTACTTCAATTCCTGGAGGCACAAAAGGAATTGAACCAGGGGAAAGGATGATGTCTTTGGCTGTGATGGTTTTTTCACCGCCGTCTCCGGTAACAGAGACTTTTTGCGCCCCAGCGATTTTTCCCCAACCATTGATAATATCGACTTTTAAACGTTTGAGGCTGTTGGTTAAGTCGCCTTGAATTTTTGAGACGAGATTATTAGCATGATTAGCGATCGCTTGGCGATCAAATTCTACGCTACCAATTTGAATTCCCAATGACTTCAGGTGGTGGGCATTACGTAACTCCCGCACACGTCCAGATGCTGCCAGTAGCGCTTTAGAAGGAATACAGCCCCGATTAACACAGGTTCCTCCCATATCAGCAGCTTCAATAATCGCTGTTTTCAGACCACAACTTACAGCGTGTAAGGCTGCGCCATGTCCGCCTACACCAGCGCCGATAATTACTAAATCGTAATCAAATCCTTGACTCACGTTAGTTTCCCCGTGTGCTTCGCCTATTTATTCTCAACTTGACCGACAATCAGCGCAACCCCTTTAACAGTTATCAGTTTTATTACTTGACTCTAAATCCCTCACCATAGACCATCAGAACTGTTCACTGCTGACTGTTTACTAATTTCAGGTTCGGGTGTTGCTTCACAATTATGATTCACTCGCTTCTGACGAAAATATGGATGTTTTCAGTAATTATAGTCAAATCTATATACTTATTTTTTTGATACTACAAAAGGACTGAGGATAGCCCTGTCAGCCCCAACTCTTGGGGAGACGCTGTTCGCGTTCGGGAAAGTCAAAAGTCAAGGTGATATGGTCAATACGGTTCGGTTAAGGTTATTGGTGGGATGTTATGGTGTGTAGAGACGTTACATTGCAACGTCTCTACAAGCGTTATCGATACTCCTAACTCCTAACTCAGCACTCAGCACTGTTTTGCTCCATATCCATAACTTTGAATTTCTTTACAGCGCGTTAGCCTAACACTAAGCTGGATTTAGGATTCATCCAGAAGATTTACGCAGGCGATCGCTCGATGTCTATTCCCCAAATTAGTGAATTTACTATCCGCCGTCATGCCAACGCCAAATCTTTCCAACGGGGCGAGGCATACTATGAGGCTGGTGCTGTCAATACAGTTACCCAACGTGGTGATCTGCTTCAGGCAGATGTTGTAGGCACTGAAGCTAAACCTTATCATGTCAACCTGAGTTTCGATCGCAGTGGGTTAACCTCAGTAAACTGCACCTGTGCCTACAACTTTGACGGGTGGTGCAAACACATTGTAGCGACAATGCTTGTTTGTGCGCGTCACCCAGAAAACATTGAGCAGCGCCCCACCCTAGAACAATTACTTAATCACCTGGATCATATCCAAACTCAAAGGCTGCTGCAAGAGTTGGTAACAGAATACCCACCACTAATTGAGGTGATTGATCGGCATGTAGCTTGGATGACTAATCCTCCTACTCAGCAAAAAAACACAAAGCCTGTGCTTCGCATTACTATTGATCCGGCTCCCTTTCGGCGGCAAGTACGGCAGATTCTCAAAGATACCGTGCGCTACTTTGAGGAAGGGTGCGAAGAAGACCCAATTGGTGAAGAATTGCTGAGTGTAGTGCAAACTGCTGTAGATTTTAGTGAACGGGGAGAGGGTGAAAATGCGATCGCCATTTTAGAAGCGATTACCTCTACCTGTGTGGAAAATTGGGATGATGTTGCAGAATACGGTGCTGAAAATGATGAACTTGTCGGGGAATTAAATAATGCTTGGTGTAAAGCAATTCTCAGTGCTGAACTCACCCCAGAAGAAAAAGTTGATATTCAAATAAATTTAGAAGCTTGGCAAGATGAGTGGAATGCTGATTTTGGCATGATTATGGAGGTTTTACGCCAAGGTTGGGATTATCCACCACTGGTGCAAGTTCTCCAAGGTAATATTACTGAAAGGGGAGCTTGGGAAGAAGACGTGCCAGACTACGCGGATGATTTGGCACTAATTCGCCTAAAAATCCTCGAACGTCAGGAACGTTACCAAGAATACTTATATTTAGCAGAAGCGGAAGGGCAAACCCAGCAGTATCTGACAATGCTAGGGCGTTTAGGCAGGATAGAAGAAGCAATTGATGCTGCTCAAACCCAGATGAACTCAATCGAAGAGGCTTTTGCCCTAGCGAAAACACTCAGCGTTCAAGGGGCATTACAGCAAGCACTAAATATAGCCCAGAGTGGATTAAATTTACCGGGTAAGTGTCAGTATGAATTGGGGATTTGGACAAGTGATTTGGCTATTGAGTTGGGTGATAGTGAAGCTGCTTTATTAGCAATCAAGGTGGCTTTTCAAGTGAAGCCCTCCTTTTTTGACTACCAGAAGATGGCAGAATTGGCTGGAGAAAATTGGGAAAGTGTCAAAACAGACCTGCTGAGAATTATTCGTACTGTCAGTGGTGGGGGAACAGAATCAGCCAAGGTGGATATATTCTTGCATGAGGGGCTAATTGATGATGCAATTGCGATCGCTAGTGAACTCAGTTCTTATAATTCAGAATTGATTCATCGAGTCATGGCTGCTGCTATCCCTCACAATCCTAGTTGGGTAATTGCTAATGCTCGTTTCCGTGCCGAAAAGATTATGGATGCAGGTAAAGCCGAATACTACTACTACGCAGTTGAATGGTTGAAAAAGGCACGTAATGCCTACTTGGAATCTGGAAATAAAGCTGAGTGGTTAAGCTATCGTCAAAACTTGATGCAAACCCACGCTCGTAAACGTAAATTGATGGGAATGTTTCAGCAAAGGGATATGCAGTAACCCTAAACCATAACAAAACGCAAGTTTGCCTACTTTTAACAAGGGGATTTTGCCCCAAGTATTGTTAGTTGAGATAGTAGGTAGATTTACACCGTACTCCCGCAGCAACAGATAATTCCAATATATCTGCTTGCTTATGCAGCTCAAACACTATCAATGTTTTAAGTCTGCAATAACCAGTTGATTTAGCTTTTAAATTGAAATTTGACCAAGATATCAACTTTAGTGACAAAAGATGAAGTAAGATTCACATCTGAAACAGTCTTTGAATAATCCTATAGTTTCTAACAAAAAATAGCCCGGTGCGATGATTGATAAATATCCTCAAAATCTTATAGTGTCCTGCTTACCACTGAGTATGCTTCTATTACTCAGCAGCATAATTTCTAGTCCAGTGAAAGCTCAAGCTGTTGATACTACACAATTACCAACTGGTAATTTCATCCTGCCACAACAACTTCCACCGCCACAGGATGTCCAACCACCCTCACCTTCGCCAGTTCCATCACCTGAACCACCACAACCACTCCCCCCGCCAGCAGAACTATTTCCACCCTCTACCCCAACTCCCACACCTGATGAACCACTCCCTGGCAACTTTCCTCAAACTATTGTTGTTGAACGGTTTGAAGTTGTTGGTAGCACAGTCTTCAGTCCCGAAGAGTTAGCCCTCGCCACTGCTGAATTTACCAAACGACCGATCTCACTGACCCAAGTGTATCAAGCACGTTCTAAAATTACTGATTTATACGTCCAAAATGGTTACATTACTTCTGGTGCTTATATCCCGCCCCAAACAATCCAATCCGGTGTTGTAAAAATTCAGGTGGTCGAAGGTAAATTAGAAGATATCCAGGTAACTGGAACTCGGCGGTTGAATCCGAATTATGTCCGTAGCCGACTAGCAATAGCTACATCAGCACCTCTGAATCGGCAACGTCTACTAGAGGCACTGCAACTTTTGCAACTTAATCCTTTGATTCAAAACGTCTCTGCTGAACTCACCGCAGGATCGCGGACTGGTTCGAGTCTCTTAGAAGTCAAAATCAGCGAGGCAAAAACCTTTAGTAGCCCAATAATTCTTGATAATGGGCGATCGCCTAGTGTTGGCAGTTTCCGACGTGGATTACGATTGAATGAAGCCAACTTACTTGGATTTGGAGATAGTCTGAGTTTAGGATACACCAACACTGATGGTAGCAACTCCTTTGACGCTAGTTACATACTGCCTCTCAATCCCCGCAACGGGACACTTACCTTCAACTATGGCACTACATCGAGTAATGTCATTGAACCTGCTTTTAAATCTTTAGATATCGAATCGGCATCTCGCTACTACGAATTGACATTTCGCCAGCCCATAGTTCAAACTCCCACACAAGAATTCGCTCTTGGCTTAACAGCTTCTCGACGCGAAAGTGATATCTCGTGGATACTACAGAGAGAGAACCCACCAGTTCCCCCCTCTGTACTTTCACCTGGATCTGATGAACAGGGACGTACCAGAGTATCTGCATTGCGATTTTTTCAAGAATGGACGAATCGTAATAGCCGTGAAGTCATCGCCCTACGCTCTCAATTCAGTTTGGGTATAGATGTGTTGAATGCCACGGTTAATCAAGATCCTCCTGATAGCCGTTTTTTTGCTTGGCAAGGGCAAGCGCAGTGGGCACGCCTCTTAGCTCCTGAAACTTTACTTTTACTTCGTTTAAATACCCAACTAGCATCAAGAACACTCTTACCTATAGAACAAATTGGCTTAGGTGGGCAGGATAGCGTTCGGGGTTACCGTCAAGATTATTTGCTCACAGATAATGGCACTTTTGTTTCTGCGGAAGTTCAAGTACCGATTCTGCGCTTACCCCAGATAAATAGCACGTTACAGGTTGTCCCGTTTGTAGATTTTGGTGTTGGCTGGAACAGTTCTGGTAGAGAGAACCCCGACCCTAATACTCTAGCTGCTGTTGGTCTGGGGTTGCGTTGGTCACAAGGCGATCGCTTTACCGTTCGTCTTGACTGGGGCATTCCTTTAGTATCTGTTAACTCGAATGATAGAACATTACAAGAAAACGGACTGTATTTTAGTTTATTCTATAATCCTTTTTAAAATTTAAGGGTTCATTCTCCTTCCCTTGCCTTCTCTAACATAGGCTGCGCCAATTGGAATTCTTGCTCCATTAAAGGAACTGGCGCGCGATTTCAAATCCTCAGATATTTTTCCCTACTGGGATGCCCCCAATTTATTTAATTCCTGCCTTGCTCTAATCTATTTTGCAAAATTAATTCTGTAAAACAGGACTATTTGACTGATTAAAAAATAAAAATCAGACCGTTATTTATTTAATTTAGAGTTTTCCCACACTCAGAATAAAGATCCGCAAATATACTAAGTGTTCTATTCAGCGTTTGATTTTATTCTGGGTATCCTAAGAAAGACAAGCTTAGATGATATGGACAAAGGGGGAAAATTTATAAATTATGTATGAATAGAGAAAACAGCTAGAACTTCTATCGCAAAACTGAATCCCCTGCTTTTTAAGAAAGGTTAGCTTTAACCTAACGGTATTGGAACTTGTGGGAGTAGGATTATTCAGACTAAGACATGAAAAATTGAGGAACAACCATGCTAGGAAACGAGCGGGAAAAAATACGCCATCTGTTGGTCATTCAAGACCTGCAAGGTCGGCGAACTGTCCCCTTGCAAGAGACTACTTATTCTCTGGGGCGGCATCCCGCAAACACTATTATCTTGTCTTCCCGGTCAGTATCAATGCAACATGCAATTTTATTGCGAGTAACTGTTCCAGAGACTGATCAATATGGCTTTCAGATTATTGATGGTAACTATAAGGGAAAGGGGAGTACTAATGGCTTATTTGTCAATGGCACTAAATGCTTTTCCCATAATCTTAGAAGTGGAGATGTCATTGCCTTTGGCAGTAATCAAGCTCAAGCTAAATATTATGCTATTTCTAACATTTCAGAACGAGCATTTTCTGAATCTTTTGATGTTGAAGACTTATCTGGTTTCCTATCAGAGCAAGGTAGTCCTGCCAATCCTTTTCAAACCTTAGCTCTCGATCCCAGCTTTGAAGTAGCTAGTGAGTCTGCTCTAGCTCGCCTAGCATCCTTCCCTGAACTCATCCCCAATCCAATCATTGAAATGGATTTGGAGGGAAGAGTCACTTATCTTAATCCAGCCGCAGCTCTCAAGTTTCCCAAGTTAAGGGAAATTGGAACAAAACACCCGATTTTAACAGGACTTCTAGGTACAAATACTGGAAAAAATAATTCTTTTGTGCGAGAGGTGGAAGTAGGTACAGAAGTTTTTGAACAATCCGTTCTTTACTTGCCTGAAAGTGATTTAATTAGAACTTTTATTATTAGGGATATTACAGAGCAAAAACAAGCCACAGCCGAACTACGTCAGCGCGATCGCTTGCTACAGGCAGTTGCAGAAGCTGCCAATTATTTGCTTGGGGAAATGAATTATGAAGCTGGTATTGATCTAGCTCTAGCTGTATTGGGTGAAGCTGCCAAAGCAGATCGTGCCTATCTCTTTCAGAACCATCCCCATCCTGCTACAGGAGAAATAGTAGTCAGCCTGCGGTTTGAATGGACACATCCTTCTACTGAATCTACTTACGAATATTGGCAGAATCAGCCTTATCAAGGTTCTGGATTAGCTCGTTGGTACGCTGTTCTCTCTAGCGGCAAGTCGATTAGCGGACTGACCCAACAATTTCCTGCCGCCGAACAAGAATTCCTGATTCGAGATGGCATTCAATCCCTTCTCCTGGTACCTCTTTGCTTGGAGAATGAGTTGTGGGGTTACCTTGGCTTGGCAGACTGCACCTTTGAGCGTCATTGGTCAAAGCACGAAGAATCTACCCTTTTGACGATGGCCGCCAGTATCATTGGTGCGCGGCAACGTCAGCAAGTAGAAAAAAAGATTCGCTATCAAGCCCTACATGACATGCTGACAGGGTTGCCCAATCGCCTACTATTTAATGAGCTGCTTAATAAAACTCTTCCCAACGCCACTCGGAATGGTGAAAGTTTAGCTGTGATCTTCCTCGACCTGGATCGCTTCAAGGTGATTAATGACACTTTAGGGCACACTCTGGGAGACCAATTGTTACAAAGCGTCGCTCAAAGATTACAAGGCTCACTCAGAAGCGGAGACACTATAGCCCGTTGGGGAGGTGATGAGTTCACTATCTTACTCCCGCGAGTCAATGATATTGAAGAGGTAACACTAGTGGCGTATAGAATATTACAGGCATTGGAGAATGCTTTCTATCTCCAAGACCATGAACTTTATGTGACTGCCAGCCTCGGTATTGCGTTGCTTGATAACAACAGTCCTGACGCCGAAACACTAATCCAGCACGCAGATGCCGCTTTGTACTACGCCAAGGACAAAGGGCGGAATAACTACCAATTCTATAGTGTTTCTCTCAGTGCTAAAAATCCTGAACTCCTGACTTTAGAAAAGAGCTTGCGCTATGCCCTAGAACGCAATGAATTTACGCTACACTATCAGCCCCGTGTCAACATTGCTACAAAAGAAATTACTGGTATGGAGGCTTTATTGCGCTGGCAGCACCCAGAGATGGGATTGGTCGCACCTAGTGTTTTCATTCCCCTGGTCGAAGAAAGTGGATTAATTGTCCCCATCGGCGAATGGGTGCTGCGGACAGCCTGTATTCAAAATAAAATCTGGCAAGATGCAGGATTGCCACCCATAACGATGGCTGTTAATCTTTCTCTTAAGCAGTTCCGCCAACCCAAATTGGTAGAGACTATAGCTACAGTTTTAGAACAAACGGGTCTAGAGCCGCACTTTTTAGAATTAGAAATTATGGAAACCACAGCCATTGAGGATTTAGATTTTACCAAAACGGTGTTAAAGGATCTACAGCAAATGGGTGTTTGCATCTCCATTGATGACTTTGGTACGGGTCATTCTTCGCTCTCGCGTCTACAGCTTTTGCCACTCCACAATTTGAAAATAGATAAATCTTTTATTCAATATTTGACGCAGGATGTTAAAGTAGCTCATATTATCAAGGCGATAGTTACCTTGGGACACAGCTTGGGGTTGAAGTTGATAGCCGAAGGGGTAGAAAAAGAAGAGGAACTGGAGTTCTTGAGAACTATTAATTGTGAGGATGTACAGGGCTACTTATTCTACCGGCCACTTTCTGTCCAGAAAGCAACAGAAATCCTCGAAAGTAAACGACCAACGCTCTAGTACCGCAAGGCGGAAGTCAACCCCAACTCTTGGAGACGCTGTTCGCGTTCGGGGAATTAAAAATTAAGAATTGATTTAAGAATTTTTCTCAATTTTTAATTTTACATAGGACTTAGGCAAAAAGTGCTAGAAAGCTTAATTTATCGAACCGCCATCTCTACGAGAGGCTTCCGCCAACGCGTAGCGTCTCGTAGAGAAGAATCGTAGAGCTTGCGTAAGTCCTATTACACAATTTTTAATTGGAGCGTACTCCTAGTAGGTCGAAGCAAGCTACGTGCAGCGTCTCCAAGAGTTGCGACGGTCGAACGGGAGTTTGTGAGCCAGCAACTAACAATCTGAGGGCATTTTCTACTCCCTACAGAACTGACTGCTCATATTCCAGCGCTCTAATATTGTCAAAGTCGATCAATTATCTTGGCATTTTCTGGCAACTTGGCGTCTCGTTGCCCAGCAGCACGCGCCCTAACAGTGAACAAACCAATGGGAGTATTTAATAAATCTACAAGGGTGGCTTTACCCGCAATCGCTTTTTTCATATCCCTTGGTATTTCCTTGACTAACCAACGTGCCAAACGATAGCCGCATTCTTTGAGTGTAATATCTCGCATCAAATCTACGCCGTACAGTTCGTGCAGATAGCGATTTGAGCGTCCATAGCGCCGCCATTGACTTCGCAGTTCTTGAAGTGTGGCGCGGTGGCGGTGCTGAACGATCGCATTCGGCGCAAATTCCAAACGCCCGATGTTTTGAGTCAAAATCCGCCAGCAAATATCGGCATCGCCACCAGTGGTAAGATAGGGACGAAATAAACCTGCTTTTTCTAATGCAATGCGTCGAATCGCTAAATTAGCGGTTTGACCATAGGGACGAAAGGAATGGTTTAGGGTATGCTTTTGCGACAAAGTTTCTTGACGATCTGCGTGCTGTTCTAGCAGAGTTGTACCTGGTAGTGCCAAAATTTCACCAGCGACAATTACCACTTCTTTGTTGACAAAAGGCTTAATTAATGTATCTAACCATTGCGGTTGTGGACGACAATCTGCATCAGTAAAAACGATAATTTCACCTGTAGCGGCGCGAATCCCAGTATTACGAGCAGCATAAGAGCTTTGAATTTGGTTTTCGCTCAATGGGCGGATTGTGATGGGGCAATTTTCGGCAGATGTTTTGAGGATGGGGAGAGTGCGATCGCTACTATTATTGTCTACCAACAAGTACTCTACCCGGTCTTTCGGGTAAGTTTGAGACAACAGACAATTGATTAACTCTGGTAAATCTGCCTCACCGTTATAAATAGGAACAA
Organism: uncultured Nostoc sp.; assembly: GCF_964245445.1. Lineage (GTDB taxonomy): Bacteria > Cyanobacteriota > Cyanobacteriia > Cyanobacteriales > Nostocaceae > Nostoc. Next base: position 32,828 of record NZ_CAXTNE010000007.1, on the reverse strand, counting down.
CCACCGACACCATTGGTAAAAAACTGGTGGCGGTGGTTGCATCAACTGGCTGATGATTCATAAATCTGAGATTTTAGAGATGAGATTACTAGCTAGTATTCCCAATCCAAAATCCTAGAAAGGTATATCAAGCAGTTTTCATAACTCCAAAAATCTGGATTTGGGAATACTACTATATAAACACCTGGAAACAAATCACTCACCTAAAATTTTAGTTTATCGGCGCGGCTCAGGGGTCGAGTGGGCTGATTTGCTGGCGGTTGGGCAAAGTTGTTATTTGATAAAATTGCGATCGCACGGGCATATTGTGGATCACTCTTAGTTCCGATTAAATCTGGATTAGAAGCTAACTGCCGCTCTTGTGCCTCTGTCAAGTCTAGCTTGATATCTGGGGCAATCCCTTTATGGTTAATATCCGTTCCCGCCGGGGTATAGTAATGGGCTATAGTAACTGCCAAGCCGGAACCGTCTGCGAGTTCATGAACTGACTGCACTAAGGCTTTACCAAAGGTTTGACCACCTACGACTACCGCCCGCTTATTATCCTTAAGTGCCCCTGTGAGGATTTCGCTAGCACTAGCTGAATTACCATCCACTAAGACCGCCAAAGGACGATTTGTTAGAGCAGTGCGATTGGCTTTAGTTTCTTCAGTGCCGCCCACACGGTCTACTGTCTTGACAATGCCGCCGTTATCGTACCACATTCGCGCAATTTCAATGCTCGCCTGTAACAACCCGCCAGGATTTCCCCGCAAATCCAAGACATAAGAATCAACTTTCTTAGTGTTCAAATCGCGGATGGCTCGTTGCATTTGGTCTGCGGCGTGAGCGCTAAATTCTCGCAAACGGATATAGCCAACGCGGCGATTCCCTTCTTGCTTGAGGGTATAACGTACCGTTGGCACTTCAATGCTTGCTCTTGTCAGCTTCAAATCAAAGGCATTTTGCCCCGCCCGTCCCAGCTTTAGCTTGATGGGAGTACCCGCTTTGCCACGAATTAGCTTAGAAGCATCATCCACTTTCATTTTGAGAGTGGGTTTGCCATCAATTGCCAAAATTTCATCGCCTGCTTTGATCCCAGCTTTTAACGCCGGAGAATTTTCTATGGCTTCGACAACAGTGAGGCGCTGAGTTTTTTCGTTTACTTCCATCCGAATGCCAATACCAGAGACTTCCCCAGATGTTTGGCTAGTCAGGGCTTCAAACTGTTTGGGATCCATGAATCGAGTATAAGGATCTCCCAACTTTTGTAAAGCTTCGCGGATGGCAGTGTATGCTTCTTCCCGAGAAGAATAGTCTTTGCTCAACAGGCTTTGTCTGGTTGCTTGCCAATCTTGTTGATTAAATTTGCCATCAACATATTCATGATTCACCAGTTGCCATACTTGGTCAACTATCACTTTCGGGCTGTCTTGTAGAGCTAGAGCGGCCCGGACACCACGAGTCCAAGCGGTGCCGAACAAAGACATAGTAGCAGTAGTGGCGATCGCTCCACCAATCAAGGCTACTTGGAGCGGCGAGTAACTTTTCGCAGATTGGTTCATGTATATTAGCTGAAATAATTGTGTTATTGACAAGTTTAGCAATCAGGCTTTCAACAGATTTTTAAGTTTTTATACCCCAAACTAAGCTCTGCTCCCTTCATCATTTATATCGTTGAATGATGCCGAAAATACTGCATTCTTAACAACCATTTCTCAGTTTGTTAGCTTTCTCCGGAAGGCTATACTGAACATGTGACACTTTAATCAGCGTCATTTTTGTACTTTTTCATTACTTCTATAAGATAGCACTTTGATCACTGAATTGCAGTACTGTTAGACTGCCATTAAATCAGCTTTTCTTACCTAAGTCATGAAACGTAAATTTACCATCAAATCGTTAATTTCTATTAAAAAAATTTTTACTAGTCTGTGGCAATCGTTACAAAAACTAACTAGTGGATTGTATTTTGTTTTGGGCGCTTGGCTGATTTTTACCACTATAACCTTAGTTTTTGCTTCTTCGCAGCCAGTAGATGCCTTTTTTGTGCTTGGTGGGAGTATTCATCGAGAAACCTATGTTGCCCAACAATCAAAACAATACCCGCAAACCCCAATTTTAATTTCTCATGGTTCCCCAGACCCCTGTATATGGTTAATTTTTCAGGCGGAATTAGCAGGGTTACAAAACGTTTGGTTAGAAAACTGCGCGAATTCTACCTTTGAAAATTTTTATTATGGTATTCCAATTTTGCGACGTTGGGGAGTGCATAAAGTCATGTTGATTACCTCGCCAAGTCATTTACCCAGAGCAAAATGGATGGCACAGATTCTCTTGGGCGCTCATGGTATTTGGGTAGAGACAGAGATCGTTCAGGAGTTGGGTGTTCCTGGTAATCATGAATCTTGGGTCAAAACTGGATTAGATGTAACACGCAGCTTATTTTGGGCGATTGTAAGTCAAATTATTCAACCGCAATGCTCAAATGTAACAAGACTTACCGAAGTAGATATGCAAGCTTGGGAGAATCGAGGTTTTCATTGTGAACACCAAGGGGGGTTGAGGAGATAACTTACTCGTAATGTGTCCACATGCGAATTATCTTAACTACTTGCTCGGATTGGATAACCTCATATCAACCTCCAACTAGCTCCTTCAAGGTTTAGAAGTGGCTCCTCAGACCTTGGCTGACTCACCAATCCAACTCCCCATCACATTCTTGGGGGGTTGCTAGTCCTTCTTTGATAGATTCTCGCATTCCAGGGATAGATAATAAGTAAAGAGTCTCCTGAATTGCAGACCAATCTTTTTGGGCAAGCAAAATCGCATTACCGCGATCGCCTGGAAAATTGGGCGATGCATCCAGAGAAAAATTAATGCAAAACTTCCCAATCTTGCAGCAGCAAAATAGCATCTCTATATAAAGACAAATCCACCTGATGAACTTCTATTCCTTGCCCGATTCTTTGTAGAAGAGTGATTGTCAATTTTCCTCCTAAGTGTTCACGGAACTCGGTAAGCCCCCGAAATAGACAATGCGGATGGTCTAGTTGATCTAATTGTTCTCTCAGTGCTGATACATACAAAGTAAAGCCTAGTTTCTTGAGTGTACTTAGAACCTTTTGCCACTGAGATTGTAATAGTTGCCCTGTTAAATATGAATAGGTCGTATCTAAAGCAATACCGATCGCTACAGATTCACCATGACGTAGGCTGTAATTAGTTAAATGCTCTAGTTTGTGAGCAGCCCAGTGTCCAAAGTCTAAAGGACGCGATGAACCCATTTCAAAGGGGTCGCCGCTACCAGCAATATGCTCTAAGTGCAACTGAGAACAGCGATAGATCAACCTTTCCATTATGTCCATATCTCGATTAGCCAATTTATCGGCATTAGACATAATGAAATCGAAGAAATCTGCATCTTTAATCAGCGCTACTTTTACGGCTTCTGCAATACCCGATCGCCAATCTCGATCGTCAAGGCTAGTAAGAAAATCAAAGTCATTCAAGACAGCATAAGGTGGCATGAATGTACCCAAAAAGTTTTTCTTGCCAAAGGCATTAATTCCGTTCTTTACCCCTACACCCGAATCGTTTTGCCCTAATACTGTTGTTGGTACTCGTAGCAGCCGAATTCCTCGGTGAGCTGTTGTTGCTGCGTATCCTGCCATGTCTAGGACGGCTCCACCTCCAATTGCTAAGATGTAGGAGTGACGGCACAATCCAGCTGCATTTATCTGCTGATGAATTTGTTCTATAAATCTAGAATCGTTCTTGACTGCTTCTCCACCCGGAACTACTATCGGCTCACCAGTCAGTGTTAGTACATCTTCATAATACTGAGCGTAAACTGATAATTTTTTTAGCAACCCATCCTGATACTGTAAAAATCCTGCATCTACCACTGCTAGCACTTGTTTTGGGGCTGTTTCCCCATCTGTGGCGATCGCTTGTGCAAGTAAAGGATTATCTAACTGAAACAGACCTCTAGTAAAGTGAACATCATAATTAAAGGTTACGCGAACACATTGGTTAATTGGTTGCAGATTAAGAGCAGTTTTTTGTTGAATAACCATTGGATATTACTTATTAAATAAGTGTAAATATATGCAGTCTTGAGATTGGAATGAGAGCAAATTGGAAAATTAAGTTATTTTAAATTTTAGATTTAAAATAACTTACTATCAAAACTAAACTAATAAACATATCGTAATTTTGAAGTTTGTTTACTTTAATTTATAAACTTAAAAATCACATTTATATAACAACTTTATTGATTGCTTAAACTTTATATTTATAATTATTTATGGATATCATTATTACATTTAATTCTAATTTTATTTCGTCAATAAATTTGATTCTTTATCTAATTGAAATGGTATCTTTACAGTATCTTATTGAAAGTCAGGAGATTTTTATAGATTCAGTGAAGTTATAATTTCAGTAGTATATTAACTAGCTGCTTGAATCACAAAGTATCAAGTTTAGTGCTAGATTTTATACTTGGTTGTCACAAAAAAGTTGGGCAACTTCTGCTAAAATTCATCATGAGTAAAGTAAACAAGTTACTGCATCACTGGCTGTTAAAGTCTGTTTCAGAGAAAGCTTTTGCTTGGCTGGAACAGAAGCAGGCACAGATTGCTAGCGGTGCTGCTGAGAGAGTATTTTTTACGGCTTTTAGTGGTGTGCCGCGTTATCTAGGTAAAGAGGATTTGCAGCTAACATTCCAGGACTTGGAAGCAGCCCAGGATGCGATTCCCGGTTGGTATCCTGGTCATTGGAGTGTAGATCAAGCAGGTCGTACACTCTTGCTTCTAGCTTTGCCCCATGATGATGCTGAGGGCTATGTGCGATCGCTTGATAAATTCTTCTCCACTGCCGATATGGGGGAGTTAGTTGTCCTTTATCAAAGTTTGCCGCTATTACCACATCCAGAGTTACATTGCCATCGCGCTGCTGAAGGAATTCGCAGCAATATGAGTAATGTATTCCAAGCCATAGCACTACGAAACCCTTATCCAGCAGATTATTTAGATAATGCTGCTTGGAATCAGATGGTGCTAAAGGCTGTGTTTGTTGGTAGTCCCTTACATCTAATTTGGGGACTGGATCGGCGTGCTAATCCAGAATTGGCGAGAATGTTAGCAGACTATGCCCATGAACGTTGGGCAGCTAAACGCTCAGTTACGCCAGAACTTTGGCGACCTGTAGGACGGTTTGCGGATAGTGCAATCATTACAGATTTGGAAAAAGTACTGGCTAATGGGGATATACACGAGCAAGAAGCAGCAGCGTTAGCTTGTGCTGAGTCTGCTTTACCCCAAGCACAAGCATTACTTTCTCGCTACCCAGATTTAGAGTCATCCATTCAAAAAGGTAATTTGACTTGGAATAATTTTAGCTGCGATGCCAGCGGCGAGCTGCGCTAACGCCTTTTTGTTTACAAATAAAAGGGAGTGGGGAAGAAGCAAGGGAGAAGAGTTTTCCCCTCTGCACCCCGCCCCTCTGCGTCTTGTGCCCAATTCCCAATTCCCAATGCCCAATCATTACAACCATGATGTTTATCGATCCTCACATTCACATGTGTTCGCGCACTACTTACGATTACTTAGTAATGCGGGAATATGGCATTGTCGCTGTTATTGAACCAGCCTTTTGGTTAGGACAGCCACGAACAAACGCTGGCACATTTAAAGACTATTTCAGCAGTCTTGTGGGCTGGGAACGGTTTCGTGCTAGTCAATTTGGCATCCAACATTACTGCACAATTGGTCTCAATCCGAAAGAAGCTAACAATGAGGCACTAGCAGCAGAAGTTATAGAACTGCTACCACTTTATGCCTGTAAAGAAGGAGTTGTTGCCATTGGTGAAATTGGCTACGACGACATGACAGAAGCAGAAGATAAGTACTTTTGTCAACAGTTAGCATTAGCCAAAGAACTCGATATGTTGGTGCTAATTCATACGCCTCATCGTAATAAAAAGGCGGGTGCTATTCGGAGTATGGATCGCTGTATTGAATATGGCTTAGATCCTTCACAAGTAATTATTGACCACAACAACGAGGAAACCGTTGAGGAAGTATTAGGACGGGGTTTTTGGGCAGCTTTTACAATTTATCCACAGACGAAGATGGGTAACGCCAGGATGGTTGAAGTTGTCCGTAAGTATGGACGCGATCGGATCATTGTAGATAGTAGCGCTGATTGGGGTATTAGCGATCCTTTGGCAGTCCCAAAAACGGCTCAGTTGATGTTAGATAGGGGCATTCCTGAAAAACATGTACAAGCAGTTTGTTATGAAAACGCCCTAGCTGCTTACAGTCAAACTGGGCAGATGCAGGCATCAGACTGGCTCAATCCCCAATCTATTGATCAGCGTCAGTTGTTCAATGGCAATTCTGTGTTGCGAGGACAAGAACCAGGAATCAAATCAGTTTCAGATTATGTGTTGATTGAGTAAAAAATTGGGAGTGGGGAGTGGGAAGAGGAATTGCATATATATTTGATTCATCTGTAATATGCGGTTTATTTTGATAAATTATTAGGTACGGAGGCAGATAAGTGAATGTTGCAAGCTTAAATTTTCAAAGCTGGCGGAATTATCTGGAATTGATGCGTCCTGCTAATATTGTTACTGCTTGGGCGGATATTCTTGTTGGTTTTGCTGCTTGTGGCTCTGGGATTATTTTTGCTCAATTAATCAATGGAGAAGTAAGTTTTACCATACTAATTCCATTAGCTTGGTTGTTATTAGCTACAACTGGTTTATACGGCGGCGGTATAGTTTTTAATGATGTTTTTGATGCTGAATTAGACGCAAAAGAACGGCCAAAGAGAGCAATTCCCAGTGGCCGCGTATCTCGTGAAAATGCTACTTTATTGGGCAGTATATTGTTTGCGATCGGAATTATAGCTGCTTTTCAAGTATCGTTGTTAAGTGGTGCGATCGCTATATTTATCACTCTTTCATGCCTACTGTATAATTCACTCGCCAAACATCATCCTTTTTTTGGCCCTTTAAATATGGGTTTGTGTCGTGGCAGTAACTTATTATTAGGCGTAAGTGCTGTACCAGCAATGATAGGAGAACGTTGGTATTTAGCGCTGATTCCTGTTATTTACATTGCTGCTATCACCGCAATTAGTCAAGGTGAAGTTCACGGAGGTAAGAAAATTACAGGAGTACTCGCATTACTGCTGATTGCAATAGTTTTGACGGCAGTTTTAGCTTTAGGATTATTAGGAGAGTATACAGCGATCGCAGCATTACCATTTGCTATTTTATTAGCTATCAGAGTTTTGCCTAATTTTATCAAAGCTGCGCGTGAACCAGTAGCCGAAAATATCCGAAATGCCGTGAAAATAGGCGTGTTATCTCTAATAGTTTTAGATGCAACTGTTGCATCTGGTTTTGCTGGTTTGTATTACGGTTTATTGGTTCTAATTTTGCTACCATTTTCGATGAAGTTAGCAAAAATGTTTGCTGTTACTTAAATTTGAATGCATACACCCAGTAATACTATGAATCGGCTGTATGGGCGCACATCCATGCGCCCATACCAATGAATATATGACAGATATGTTGTGAAATAGTATAAGCCAAAGAAAATAGATTACATATACAAGGGATAAATCTAGAAAATGAAAATTACAAAAAACAGCAACTTTCATTTAACTTATTGCAGCAATATTCATACTGGCGAAAGTTGGCTAGAGGTTTTCGCCAATTTAGAAAAATATGTTCCCAATCTCAAGTCACGTTTATCACCGACAGCACCTTTTGGTATTGGTTTAAGATTAGCAGATGCAGCTGCTAAAGAACTGTTACAAAATAATAACTTGGCTCAATTCCAAGCGTGGCTTAGTCAAGAAGATTTATACGTTTTTACTTTAAATGGATTCCCTTATGGCGGATTCCATCGACAGGTAGTAAAAGACCAAGTTTATGCACCAGATTGGTCTACACAAGAACGGGTTGATTATACATTAAACTTAGTACAAATTTTAGCTACTCTATTACCAGAAAAACTTGATGGCGGAATTTCTACGCTGCCATTATCTTATAAACCTTGGTGGCAAGAAGACCAAGCAACTTTGGAGACAGTTCTGAAAAAGAGTTGTTTAAATATAGCATCAGTTGTTGTAGAAATGATTCGCATCTGCGAAGAAACAGGAAAGATACTCCATATTGATTTAGAACCTGAGCCTGATGGATTAATTGAAAATACCTCAGAAGTAATTGATTTCTATCAAAATTGGCTATTACCAATTGGCGGTAATTACTTATCACAAAAATTAAAGATTGAACAGAGTTTAGCAGAAAACAAATTGCTAGAACATGTTCGAGTTTGCTATGACACTTGCCATTTTTCAGTTGAATATGAGGAATCGCAATCTGTATTTGCGCGTTTCCAATCGGCAGGAATTAAAATTGGCAAAATTCAAATCAGCGCCGCAATTAAAGTAAAAATCCCTGCTGATGTTGAAAAACGTAGCTTGATAGTTGAACGCTTACGTCCTTTTGCTGAATCTACTTATCTTCACCAAGTAATAGAACGTCGCAGCGATGGTACACTCCATCACTATCCTGACTTAATAACTGCATTACCGCATTTAGAACAATCTTTAGCTGAAGAATGGCGTACTCACTTTCATGTCCCAATTTTTATTCATGATTATCAAATTTTGCAGTCTACCCAAGATGACATTGCTACTGTTTTACATCTACTTCAAAAAAACAATACTTGCTCACATTTAGAAATTGAGACTTACACTTGGGATGTATTACCAGCAAAAATGAAGATAGATTTGCTGACTTCTATTCAGCGAGAATATGAGTGGGTATTAAAAGAATTTGCGGCAAATTAAAAGGAGATTAATTTATGCAGAAAACTGTTGTTCTAAATGTCGTGGGATTAACGCCCAGTTTACTAGGAAAAAACACACCGTTTTTATCTTCTTGGGCGGCTATTGGGCAAGTAGTCCCGATCGCAACAGTTTTACCTGCTGTAACTTGTTCTGTTCAGGCTACTTATTTAACAGGAAAATTGCCTGAGGAGCATGGAATTGTCGCTAATGGTTGGTACTTCCGCGATGAATGTGAAGTGAAGTTTTGGCGGCAGTCTAATAAACTAGTGCAGGCTCCCAAAGTTTGGGAAATAGCTAAATTAATTGATCCGAATTTCACTTGTGCTAACCTTTTTTGGTGGTACAACATGTATTCTTCAGTCGATTATGCCATTACGCCGCGCCCGATGTATCCCGCAGATGGGAGAAAATTACCTGATATTTATACCCATCCTAGTGATGTGCGATCGCAAATTCAATCTGATTTAGGAAACTTTCCTTTATTCGATTTTTGGGGCCCAAAAACTACCATTAGTTCTAGTCAATGGATTGCCAATTCAGCAAAATGGATTGAGGAACATTATAGCCCTACATTATCACTAGTTTATCTGCCACATTTAGATTACTGTCTGCAAAAATTTGGTCATGATGAAAAACACATCCAAGCTGATTTGCGAGAAATTGATGCTGTTTGTGGCGATTTAATTGAATATTATCAAGCACGTAATACTCAGGTAATTATTCTTTCTGAGTATGGCATTACTTCAGTTTCTAAAGCTGTGGATATCAACCGCATACTACGGGAAAATGGTTTAATTGCTGTGCGGGAAGAATTGGGGCGAGAATTGCTCGATTTTGGTGCTAGCATTGCCTTTGCTGTTGCCGATCATCAAATAGCTCATGTATATGTGAATGATCCAGCATATATCCGAAAAGTGCGATCGCTTTTAGAAGCGACTGAAGGCGTAGCCAAGGTACTGGATGAAGAGGGTAAACAAACCTACCATCTTGCTCATCCTAGATCGGGAGAGTTGGTGGCGATCGCCGAGCCTGACGCTTGGTTTACTTATTATTATTGGCTTGATGATAATAAAGCGCCTGATTTTGCTAGAACTGTAGATATCCACCGCAAACCTGGTTACGATCCTGTAGAACTTTTCCTTGATCCGCAAATTAAATTTCCTCAAGGAAAAATTGCTCTCAAATTACTTAAGAAACAACTCGGTTTTCGCTACTTAATGGATGTGATTCCCCTGGATGCTTCCCTTGTACGCGGTTCTCACGGTCACATTAGCACTTCTCCAGATGAAGGGCCTCTATTTATCACCCATCAAACTCACTTAATTGGTGAAAATCGCATTGAGGCGACAGATGTTTGCTCGTTGATTCTCAAGCATTTGAATAGGGAGTAGGGAGTGGAGAAAAGGAATTTTTATCTGTGGTGACGGTGATTGCGCCATATAAATACCTGCTACACATTCATGGGTAGGGGCGCATATAGCGGTTCTCGTACCCTGCGGCAAGCCGCTACGCGTCTATGAATGCAATATCTGACCTCACTTCCATTCCTCTCTCCTAAAAGGAGAAAAAAGAGAGGCTTTGAATCTTACTCCCCAACGCTAGCTCTTAAGGGGCTGGGGGTTAGGTCTATATGGGACTCAACCGAGGAGTGCTATAGCTTTCATGCGTAACTGCTTATATCCTTTAAAACCTCATTTCTAGCCTTTGTCTAAAAATACTTCTCATGGCGGTGCCGCGAGTAAAGAAGGTCACAGCCCCCCTAGTAGGCATTCCCAGTCAGAGCAGGGGAACGAAGATAATCCCCAAACCAATTGCAAAGACCATAATGCAAAGTGGGATTTTTGGTCACTTAGTCCAGAATCGCTTCACCAGGTAACGATCTTGTTTTCTGACTGGGGAATTTTGAAAACCTATCGACACATGGATGGCTTTGGTAGCCACACCTTTAGTTTGATTAATACTCAGGACGATACTCTTTCAGAGTCACTTCGTGAACGCGTTTGGTGCAAATTTCACTTTAAGACTCTGCAAGGACATCAAACCTTGACGGAGGAAGAATCGGCGAAGATCAAAGGAGAAGATCCCGATCATGCGACTCACGATCTGTTTGAAGTGATCGCTAAAAAAGACTATCCCAAGTGGCGGATGTGTATTCAGGTGATGACTGAGATCCCATCGTAGCGGCGCACAGATGTGCAATGCTGTGCGCCTATGGTGTGTTACTTCATTGACTCACTTGATTTATTAAAAACTTCTAAAATCTGTCGGCAAATTTGTTTGAGCTTATCCTCGATTTCATCAGAAGGCGAAGATGCGCCGACAACACTCCAGTTTTCTACCGTAGAAAGTCGCCACGCTTCACCGCGATGATCAAATCCAGCTACTTCCACGCCGATCGCACGGCGGGAATTATTGATCGGATCTTGATAAAATCGGATTTGAATTAAAATACTGCGACTTCGCCAAGATTTGCTGATACCAGGAAAGTGAAAGCCAATATCTATAGAATCTGGATCGACTAACTCTCTGGTTTCCGGGTCATTCTTCCAGGGTTTGAGATCAGATTTGGCATCAGGAAACTCGAATTTGAACAAATTAACCACCGTAGCAATGTTGCTGGCGAGTTCAAGGTTCGTTGCCTGTTCAGCTGCGTTCACTAAAAAATACTCCTATATTGCGTCGGCATCTTCCGGGATGTGAAGACAGAAAAACCGCCAGAAGGCTTATAATATTGGTGTTTCAGCTTATCAAGACCTTTGAGATTTAGCAACTCTAAATCATATTTCCCTAACAATCCTGGCTACTAGACAGATACCAAAAATCGCTTCTTGTTGAGACTGGCTAACACCTTTTAAGTAATTATACTTAAAAAGTAGATGAAACTCTGCCGTTTGTAAAAAATATCGAGATTTTCTGCAAAATCCTTGGCTGATAAGAACGATAAATTACGCTAGCGATCTAAAATGACACTGTTAATCGGCAAAAAAACAGTAATCAAGTTCAATGTATGGCGCGTCAACGCTCGATTTTTTCATTTTTCCTAGTATTATTGGCCACATTCCTCATTAGTTGTGGCGGCCCTGGTGTCGCGGTAGCACCTCCAACTTACACAGCAACGCAACTTGAAAGAATTCAGGCTTATGTTCCTGAAATTCAGGCTGTGCGCGATCGCTCACAAGAGTTAAAAAGCCTGATCCAAAGAAGTGATTGGATCAATGTGCGTAACTTTATACATGGGCCCATAACAGAAGCAAGGCTGAACCTGACTTATGTCACTTCCAACCTTCTGCCCAAAGACCAACCGGCAGCACGTCAGATAACGCGAGATTTGTTTAACGACCTGGTTAAACTTGATAAAGCTACTAGTGCTGGCAAACCTCAACCTGCCTTGACTAGCTCTGAAGCTGCTTTTGCAGATATTGACAAATTCCTTAATCTGCTTCCTAACAAAGAAGAGGGTTAAAAGTTAGAGACGCGATTAATCGCGTCTGTACAAGAGTTAGGAGGTAGAGACGCGATTAATCGCGTCTCTACAGGAGTTAGGAATTTTAAATTTTTAACTCCTCACTTCCAACTCCTAACTTCTTATTTAAAGCACAAGTCATGAATGTAGTTATTATCGGTTGTGGTGTGGTTGGGGCTGCGATCGCATACCAACTGAGTCAAGTAAAAGGGCTGAAAATCACAGTTTGCGATCGGCAAGCACCAGCACAAGCTTCTACGGGCGCTGCACTTGGCGTTTTAATGGGCGCAATCAGCCAAAAAATTAAGGGCAAAGCTTGGCAGATGCGACAAACTAGCATCCAACGCTATGAAACTTTGATTCCTGAACTAGAAGCTTTAACAGGTCGTAAAATCCCCTTTAATCGCCAGGGAATTCTCAGTCTTGGTTTGGAAGAGGAAAATTTAGCAGCATGGGAAAAACTTGTAGAAGTTCGCCACTCTCAAGGCTGGCATTTAGAAATATGGGATAGGGCTAAACTCAAAAATATCTGTCCTCAAGTTGATCACGAAACAATTACTGGTGCTGTCTATTCTCCTCAAGACCGTCAACTTGATCCAACTGCTCTCACATTAGCTTTAGTTGAGGCTGCCCAGCAAAACGGTGTAACTTTCAAATTTGGTGTGGCTGTTTTGGATGCCCAAACCTCACCACCTGATTCTTCCCCCCAATTTTGCAATCAACTTGAGACTACAGAAGGAAAAATAGCGGCAGATTGGTTTGTAGTCGCAGCTGGGCTAGGTTCAACACCACTGACAGCAAAATTAAATCAAATAATTGATATCCGCCCCGTGTTAGGGCAAGCATTGCAAATGCACGTAGGGCATCCGTTAGGTAATCCAGACTTCCAGCCAGCGATAACGGGTAACGATGTGCATATTGTTCCTGTGGGTGGTGGAGATTATTGGGTGGGTGCAACAGTGGAATTTCCCAACAATGGCGATGAAATACCACCAAATCAAGAACTGCTGGAATCTGTTAGAGAACAAGCGATCGCATTTTGTCCAGAGTTAGCCACAGCAACTATTCTCCGCACTTGGTCGGGGTTACGTCCCCGTCCTGAAGGCCGCCCAGCCCCAGTTATTGGTAAGTTGCCAGGGTTTAGTAATGTCCTCCTAGCTACCGGACACTATCGCAACGGCGTTTTACTAGCGCCCGCTACAGCTTATGCAATTCGTGAGATGATTATTTCTCAGGGAATGGGGACTGGGGACTAGGGACTGGGGACTAGGGACTGGGGACTGAATTCTTCATATCAGTATTCAATACCCAATCCCCAATCCCCAATACCCAGTACCCAATCCCCAATATAGGAAAATAGCGTGTCAATAACAGAACATAAAATCAATGTAGATTCATTGGAATGGTTTTATCGGGAATCTTTACCAATCGGTAGAACTGACTTAGCGCCTGTGTTGTTGCTACACGGCTTAGTTTCACAAAGTTATAGTTGGCGTAATATTATACCTGCTTTGGCGAATCAGGGTACAAGAGCGATCGCTCCAGATTGGATTGGTTACGGCTTTTCTGCAAAACCAGAAAAACGAGATTTTGCTTACACTCCCGATGCTTTTATCACAGCTTTAGAAGGATTTGTTAAAGCGCTAGAACTTGAACATTTTTCTTTAGTTGTCCAAGGTTTTTTAGGTTCCGTAGGATTACAATATGCCTTGCGTCATCCAGAACAAATTGCCAATATAGCTATTTTAAATACACCAATTTCAACTGCTGCCAAATTACCCTGGAAAATTAAACAAATGGGTTTACCTTTGGCAGGTGAAGTCATGACCCAAGACCCGCTTTTGGTTGACCGGACGCTAGAAGGTGGAAGCCGTTATCGTATAGGAGATAAGGAATTAGATATTTATCGAAAACCATTTTTAAAAAGTTCTTCATCTGGGCGGAGTCTCTTATCAAGTATTCGCAATTTACAGCTTGATTCAGCAATGAAAGAAATCGAATCTGGCTTTAAAGAATGGCAACAGCCAATTCTGATTCAATGGGGTATGATTGACCCTTGGTTACCCGTAGACATTGCCGAAAATTTTGACAAATCCGTACCAAATACCGAATTAATAAAACTTAATAACGTTGGACATTATCCTCAAGAACATTACCATGAAGCGATTTTAGAAGACCTTTTACCCTTTGTGCGTCGTAAAGATGCTCATTGACAATATACTTTTGGCAAAAATCGATATTATAAAAATGAAACCACAGATAAACACTGATAATTTATCTGTAGTAAAAAAATTAATTCTGGATTTTTGCCAGACTTATAATATTATTCCAGCCTGCAATTGTGAATTTTTTATTACCATTAAAAATGAATCACAACCACAAGTAAAGGAGATTAATCTTCATGGCTTATTCATGGTTTAAAGCCTTTCATATTGTCGGATTTGTAGTTTGGTTCGCTGGTTTGTTCTACTTAGTTCGTCTTTTTATCTATCATGTTGAAGCAAACCTTGAACCTGAACCAGCGCGAACGATACTGAAAAATCAGTATCAAATTATGGAAAAGCGTCTCTACTATATCATCACTAACCCAGGAATGTTTGTGACGATCGCAATGGCTATCGGTTTATTAACCACTGAACCGGACGTTTTAAAAGAGGGTTGGTTGCATATAAAACTGCTGTTTGTTGCCATTTTAATTGGCTATCATCATTACTGCGCTCGGCTGATGAAAAAGTTAGCAGTAGATGAATGTGGCTGGAATAGTCAGCAATTACGTGCTTTAAATGAAGCACCCACAGTTATGTTAGTAGCGATCGTGTTGCTGGCTGTGTTTAAGAATAATCTACCTACAGATATCGCTGCTTGGGCTATTTTCGCCATGATTATTTTGATGGCAGTCACTATTCAACTTTACGCCAAGAAACGCAGGCAAGATAAAGAGAAATTGACAGCACAGATAGGCGAACCACAAGAACAAAGTTAGACAAAGTAAGGTAGCACAGCTATGCTACCTTACTAAATATTGCATCACAAGAATAAATCTATCAATTAACCATTACCTCATCCTGAAAAGGTTTACAGTAAATCATCCCCAGGAATCAGGTAGTGTAAAAAGTATATTTGCGATTAGCAACATAACGAGCCAAATCTGCATCTTCTGCGATCGCATCAAATGACCATTTCTCATCTTTTCCCAAGAAATCTTGTAGTTTCATTATGCACCTGCTTTTATTTACTGATTTCTAAGTATAAACATCATTTTCAAAATTGATGTTGTCTAAAACTATACTACAACCTCAAATATGATGTTATCTGGAGTCTGCGAACGCACGCACATTGCCTGAATTTAATCCTTGATACAGGCTAGATTATTAATTAGCTCAATTTCTCTGCTGCGCGTCCAAGCAGCAACTCGTCGTCAGGCATCGCCTCTGTAAAACCCCAAATGACTAACGAAGAACTGCTGCAAATTATTGAACAAGCTGTCAAATACAGAGAGATACGTAGCACGATCGCCAAACTTACCGACCTGCTGAGAGACATGAATACTCAGACTGAAGATATTCACAGCGAATCAGAATTTGAGAGATTGGTGAACGCGATCGCACAGCGTTTAGATGAGTAAAAATAACCTATTGATTAAGCTCAGAGGTTGAGCAATGTCTCCGACAAGCTAGACTTACGCCCTTTTAACTCGACAATTTGTGTTCTGAGGTGCAAGCTTTAAGTTCAAAAGTAGAATAATGAAGGTTAAAGGCGCAACTTCGAGGATAAAAGACGCAATTTCGAGGCTAAAAGACGCAATTTCGAGGCTAAAAGGCGTAACTTCGAGAATAAAAGGTGCAACTTTGAGGATTAAAGGTGCAACTTCGAGGATTAAAGGCGCAACTTCGAGGATTAAAGGTCAACCGATCGCTCTTTTAACTCGACAATTGGTGTTAAAAGGTGCAATCTTCGAGTTCAGAGATGGAATGGTGAAGGTAGAAAGTAAATCTTTGGCTATATGTCAGCGTGGCGTAATGACCGACCATACTCTAAAGCTTTCAAAAATGCTGATTCATCAGAGATTGAGCCAATAACCTTTTCCAGCCAATTATTAGAGATAGGCGCATCAATGACTCGATGTTTGATATCTACAACTGTTTGTTCAAGAGTCGCTAAACGTTGTTCAAAATTTGCTTCATCTAACATAATTTTCTTTGATAATTTAGTTTCAATGGTAATGCTTATCCGCGCCTAGACAACGCGGATGAGCATTTTGTCCATCACAACAAACTAAGGTTAGGTGTAGCTGTGGTTTTAGTCTGGTAGGCGTTTTTGACACCAACCGAGTTACTAGCAATTGGCATTCGCCAACCAGTTCCAAAAGCGCGATCGGTAATTTTTAAACCGGGGGGTGCTTGTCGCCGTTTAAATTCAGCCCGCGCTACCATTTGAATTACTCTGTCTACAATTACCGGATCGTGACCGGCTGCAACTATTTGCGCTGCTGATTGGTGATTATGAATCAGGCGTTGCAAAATATCGTCCAAAATTTCGTAAGGCGGTAGAGAGTCTTGATCAACTTGACCTGGTTTAAGTTCGGCGCTAGGTGGTTTAGTCAAGACGTTTTGCGGGATGATTTCATTATTGCGATTTAACCATTGGCAAAGTGAATACACACGGGTTTTAGGAACATCTGCAATCACCGCTAACCCGCCATTCATATCGCCGTAGAGAGTACAGTAACCAACAGCCATCTCTGATTTGTTACCAGTAGATAGGAGAAGATAGCCAAATTTATTAGCGATCGCCATTAATAAATTACCGCGAATCCGAGATTGGATATTCTCTTCTGCCAGCCCAAACTCCGTACCCGCAAATAAATCACCTAAAGTTTGATCAAAGCCTTGCATTAACTCGCCAATTGCTAAAAGATGAGTCTTAATCCCCAAATTTTCGGCTAATGCCACAGCATCGCTAATGGAATGCTCGGAACTGTAAGGGGAAGGCATGAGAACACCAAGGACATTTTCTTTACCAAGTGCAGCAGTTGCGATCGCAGCTACGATTGCAGAGTCAATCCCGCCACTTAAACCCAACACTACTTTAGAAAAGCGACACTTACGAGCGTAATCTCGCACTCCCAAAACCAAAGCTTGCCAAATTTCTTCATCTTCCGATTCATAGACAGGTGCTACAGTACCTAATTGAAAATCCCGTTGCGCTTCATTAAATTCAACTACTACTAAATCGGTATCAAAGCCACGGGCACGACACATAACTTCACCTTGACGATTCAAGGCAAAACTCCGCCCATCAAAAATTAGATCATCATTTCCCCCAACCTGATTAACATAAATCATCGGTTCTTGAAAACGTATTGCACTATGCCTGAGCATTGTTTCTCGAAACTGCTGCTTGCTTGCAGTGTAGGGGGAAGCAGACAAATTTACAATTAAATCTACACCCAAAATTGCTAAGTCAGCAATCGGATTTACTGCATAACTACGTTTACCCCAGAATTCCTCATCGTTCCATAAATCTTCGCAAATAGTTACGCCGATATGGATATCATCTAGGGTGAAATAATTAGCTTGTAAGCCTGGTTCAAAATAGCGACGTTCGTCAAATACATCGTAAGTAGGCAAAAGTCGTTTGTGAAAAACTTGCTTAACCTTGCCATCTTCTAACAAAGCCATGCTGTTAAATAAACTTTTACCGCCAGTAATAGACGCTTCGAGATTCTGTTCAACAGTTCCTACCAACACAGCTAAATTCGGTGGTAAATCCTGAGCCAAGTTTTGTAAAGTGATACCCATCGCTTCCACAAAACTAGGATTTAGTAATAAATCTCTTGGTGGATAGCCACACAAAGAAAGTTCTGGTGTCAGCAACAAACGCGTACCGCTAGATGCTGCGCGTTGTGATGCCTCCAGGATTTTTTTGGCATTTAAAAGCAAATCACCAATTGTCGGATTAATTTGAGCGATCACAATTTTCATATTATTTGTCATTAGTCATTGGTTATTTGTCATTTGTTAAGAGTCATAAGTTACTCTGGACTTTGGGTAGAGATTGGTTAAATAAACACCAAAGGCTTATCTTTTAAGGGAGCAAAAGCTTCGGCATCAAACTTATACAAACTAGCTGGACGACCAGCACCTCGTGATACCTTAATTCCGGTATCGCATAAAAAACCTAACTTGAGTAGACGCGCTCTAAAATTAGAATAATCGGAAAAATTGTCACCTAAAACTGTGGCGTATAACTGATATAAATCATTTAAGGTGAACATTTCTGGCAAGACTTCAAAAGCCACCGGACTATACTCTAATTTATTTCGCAACCGCCTATGTCCATAAGCCAAAATTTCATTATGGTCAAAAGCTAATTGCGGCACTTGTTTTACTGGATACCAAGCTATACCAGTCATGCGATCGGCAATTAATTCGGCTTCTTCAAATCGCACTAGGGCAAAGTAACTAACTGATAGATAACGCACACCATAACTATCAATTGCTTCCCGTGGATCGCGGTTCGGGCCGCCAAATGTATACAGTTGTTCTAAATAGAGATTGTTGACCTTAATTTTCTCCGCCATAATGCGATAGGCGGCATCTTCTAAAGACTCTCCTGGACGTACCAAAGTACCGGGAAGACTCCAATGATTTAAAAATGGTTCTTGCTGTCGCATTACTAGTAGAACTAACAGCCGATTTTGTACAGTATCTACAGAAAAAATTACATTATCAACACCAACCTTGAAATCGGCCAAAGGTTGTTGGTTTAACGGAGTTGGTATCTTTTTTTGTGAACGTCCTGGCATTCGTACAAATGCTCTCGATTAATATAGGCAACTACAGGGGCTGTGAGGGCTTGAGAATCTCCATGTTCGCGGTACGCTGTTGAGGAAACATCTAGACCGGTCAGACTAGCGATCGCAATCTTCCCTCCCAGCTTTTGCACTACCTCTGAACTAGATTCATCTATTGCATATCCCGGTCGCGGCACAATCAGTAGTTGTACTTCCTGTAACAAATCTTCAATGTGATACCAACGTGGTAGCTGAGTCAGTAAATCTGAACCAATAATCAACGTTAATTCAGCATCTTCACCCCAAGTAAGCTTTGCTTTTTCCACTGTTTCCAGTGTTCTGAAGCTACTCAATTCTTGTTCCAAAGCAATATTGTGCCGTGGCGCGTCTATATTCGCAATCAACAGTTGCAGCATTGCCGCCCGATGTTCTAAGGGTGTCTGATGGGACTTAAATGGATTATCTGCTGCCCAAACCGCTACCCAATCATAACGCTCAGACAACCAACTCAGAATTTCTTGATGTCCAGCAGTTGGTGGATCGGCACTAGTTCCAAACAAAGCAACTCTCATCATCTTACTTTGCGTCCTTTGCGTCCTTCTCTACGAGACGCTCCGCGATGGCGGTTCGTTTCTTAGTCTCCTCCGTCAACACCCGTAACCCCTCAGAAATCTCCACTTCTACAGCCACCGGATGATCCAAATGCCGTGTCTGTTGTGGCAAACTAGCAACTGAAGCGGCGCTACGCTGACGAATTGTTGCTAACGACTCTAACGGCTGTATCCGTTCACCTTGTTGCACTACCAACTGCAACAAAGGTTCTTCTTCCAAGGCAATTTCACCTATGAGTCCCAACCTGTCTGTTTTTACCTTACCTCCGGTATACGAGCGAAAAATCTGCTTGCGTCCTGGATAAGTAACTTTACCACTAGACTCTTTCATGACTGGGATACCATCAATGTCTACAAGTTTATAAACTCCATTTACAGGCGAACCTGTAACTAATCGCGTTCCCAGTCCGTAACCATCAATCTGGGCCCCAGCTGCTTTTAATCTGGCAATTTCCCACTCGTCCAAGTCGCCACTGACAAAAATCGGCACACCGGGAAGGAGCGATCGCACCTGTTTTGATAAGGTAACTAAATCTCCTGAGTCCAATCTCACTCCTGTTAATTGCATTTCTCCGGAATTTACTTTTTCGGCCAAGCGCCCGGCAGCAGCAATGGTATCGTAAGTATCAATCAGCAATGGCGCACCCGGAAAATATCGATGAAATGCACTAAAAGCTTGTTCTTCAGTGCCTTCTATTGCTGACAATGCCATTACCAGGGCGTGTGCCATCGTACCACTTGGCTTTTGTCCCAGTTGTAGCGCTGCTAACACATTAGAAGTGGAATCTAAACCACCTGCCAACGCCGCCCGCGCCGCCCACAAAGACCCTTGCGGACTAAATGCTCGTCTTGTGCCAAATTCTAAAAGTGTTGCTGATTCTCCCGCTATATCCCTTAACCTTGCTGCTTTTGTAGCAATCAAAGTTTGGTAATTAATCGTATTCAGCAGGTAAGTTTCTACTAGTTGTGCTTGCCAAAGTGGTGCTTCCACCCGCAACAGTGGCTGATTGGCAAAGACGGCTGTTCCTTCTGGTACTGCCCAAACATCACCCGTAAACTTACCTTCAGCTAAAAGTGACCAAAAGCGATCGCCTGCTTGAGCAAAAATTCCCGTTGCCTGTAATGCCGCAATTTGCGCCGAACTAAACCGGAATTTGGCTAAATATTCCAATGCCTGCGTTAGCCCCATTGCAATTAAATAACCAAAACCCTCTGGCAATCGTCTGACAGTCAATTCAAAGCTTGCCCGTCGTTGTTCTATACCTTCGCCTGTGTAACAAGCTGCCATCGTCAACTGGTAAAGGTCGGTCAGCAAGCTGTAATCATCCGCAGATAGGTTTAGTTCCTGGTTTTGCTGGCTTTGCTGTTTATATACATATTCCAAATCTGGCAAAGTTGTCATGCAAGAGCTTCCTTACAAGATGCTTTTCTTATTATGGTAATATTTACCATAAATAATGTCAACTATCAGCAAGTATATTTTCTGAGATTGCCGTAGAACAGTAAATTTATAGGCAAGTTAATACTAACTTCATAAAATACTTAATGTTTTTTAATAGTAATAGCTAGCAATAATGTTAATCAAAGAAGGTGGTTAATGAAGGGAAACAATATTGTTTGTTTTCGCTCTTGTCCCAACTGAGGCTGGAGAAACAACTATGTTACAATTAGAATCAAAGGGAAAAGGTTGTTTTTCTGACAAGCTAAAGTATTGCGAAGTTATCTGAATAAACATTGCATATATTCTCAATATATTGAGAATATGAGCCAGCCTTGAATATCAGTATTAGAGTAGAGGCAGCACAATTAAAGCGACTCGAAAAAAGGAGTCCAATATTATGGCTATTTCCCAAATCATTGCGAACATAACCCAGTATATTTCTGAAGCTGCAATGCGGATTTTTGGCCCTACGGATGACGCTTATCCTACTATTGGTGTACAACCTTTTACAGGTGAGCCTTACGATAAGCGTACAGATGATGCTTGGTAGTTGGTGAATATAGGAATCCAACTTGATAATAAAAGCATAATTAAGACTAAAATCTTTTTCCAGCAAGGCTTTTAGCTTAAAGTTTTTTTCATGAATCAAACTGGATTTTTCTAGTTGCAATTGATATCAACAAATACGGTTTACTTAAGGATTGTTGATGAAAGTTTGATGTGCATAGAGACATTTTCATGGAATGCCTCTATAGAAATTATGTTGCTACAAAGAACCAACATAATTTAGTTATGAATTTCATCGGATGTTTATAAAGTCTAATTCATTACTTGTTGGGTGACAAAAAGTCTCGACTAAACGAGACTTTACCCAGCTTATTTGTGGGTTAACAAGCCCTTGTTGCATTAGTTCACACAGGTGGACTTCTGTACGAGACGCTACGCGAACGCTTGTCCCTCATTTTGAGCTAAGAATAATAAATCACTAATTGCTCTTTGGCTTCTAAAAAGTAAAGTATTGCTGCAAATATCACCAGAATACTCCCCATCAACAGCGTAAACCAGCGAGTTAGGTTACGCTGACTGCGGCTGAACATGTTAGAAATTAGCGATCGCATGATTCAGGGGCAAGCAATCTATATCCCACGGCATAAACAGTTTGTAGCCAATCTTCTGCTTTCACCATCTGTAAGCGTTGCGGTAGTCGATGCACTGACATCGTTAGTTAAAGTTTATACTGCTGATTCGCTTTTAAAAGAGATGGAATTTGAGTTTCCTGTGACTGAATTTGCTCAAGTTGATGCCGCGATCGCTCAAGCTTTAGGATTACCAATAACAGCGATTAAGCAGGTGATACGTTATCGCATTGAGAACTAATACCAAATCGCACCTTTAGTTTTAACTCAGAGTATTGGTTTTAATTTTTTTCAAAAAATATTGTTTTTATTCAACTCCTGCATTTTTAGTACTTAATAAAAACTTATACTATACTTATTTAACCTTTAGTTAACCTATCCTTAAATACAGTACGTCTACCGACTTACTGTATTTATTGTCAGTTAGCAAAGTTAGGTGTGCTGATGCTGAAGACTCAAGATCCCACACAAGTCTTGATACTGTTAATTGGAGGTTCAACGCTGCTTCTATACGGAGTAAGACTAGTCACTGATGCAATGGAGCGGGTATTAGGTTCACGTTTGCGGCTGGTGATGATGAGGTTGGCGAGACATCCTTTGGCAGCTTTTATATCAGGGATTATCGTAACGATGCTAACCCAAAGCTCCACAGCAACGGCCTCAGTGATGGTGGGACTAGTCAGTGCCCAGTTGCTACCCTTAGCAGCAGCAGTGATCATGCTACTGGGAGCTGCTGTTGGCTCTACATTGGTCGTGCAACTGCTGGCATTCCACATTACTGAATATGCACAAGAGTTCCTCGGTTTAGCAGCGGCATTTGCCCTGTTGACCCAACGCAAGGCACTGCGGGATGTGGGTCGTGGTGTATTCAGTTTTGGTTTGGTATTGCAAGGTTTGGCAATGATTGATGCAAGTAGTGTCCCCATAGCCAATAATCCGATTACGAATGAAATTATGCAGGCACTCTCCCAGTCGCCTCTAGTATTGGTATTACTGGGCATCCTGCTAGCAGCAGCATTTGTCTCTAGCATTGCAGCAATCGGAATTGTTATGGCGTTGGCTGGAGGAGGTGCCCTGCCACTAGAAGCGGCTTTGGCAGTAACATTGGGTGCCAATATTGGTACAACACTCATGCCCTTACTCACTGCATTGAACCGAGGCAGTGTTGTCGGACGCCGACTAGGATTCATCTATGTTGGCACCAGGCTAGTTGGGGGAGTATTCGTGTTGGCATTGCTCAATCCCTTGACAGTGTTATTGACTCATTTGATCCCCAATCCTGCCACACAAGTAGCATTAGCACACCTGGGATTTAACTTAATATTGGCGATCGTTTTTGTGCCACTAGCAAGTCTACTTGCAGACTTAGCCACCAAACTTGTACCAGAACCTGAGACAGAAAAGAAACTAAGTGTACGTTACCTCGATCCCAATGCATTGACATTACCTGCTGTTGCACTTGGTCAAGCAATGCGTGAAGTTCTGCGGATGGCAGATTTGTCCGCAGAAATGTTGCAGCTTAGTATTCAGGCGTTTGAAGACGGGGTGAAAGATTTACCTAAACAGATTGGGGCACTTGATAACCAGCTTGACGATATGGAAACTGCTATTAAGCATTATCTGATTCAAATAAATGATGAATTGCTAACGGCAGAACAGTCGCAACGGGAGTTAACATTGCTTTCTATCAGTACGGAGTTAGAGGCAATTGGCGACATCATCGACCGACAACTCATGCGATTAGCTCGACGCAAACGGCGCAAGCAAATTGCTTTTTCTCAGCTAGAGTGGAACGACATTGTTGCTTACCACGGCGAGGTACTAGGACTGTTGCAACAAACACTAACAGGCCTGGCTGCACAAGACTCAACTATTGCAGATGAAGTATTGTCCCAGCGGCAGTGGCTGAATCAATTTAAGCGGGAAATTTATCTACGGCATCTCCAGCATCTAAGTTCAGGAGATCCTGTCAGTCTTAATGCCAGTTCCATTCTCTTAGAGATGGTTAATGCAATGAGCCGTATTCTTTCTCATATCAGTAGTATTGCCCGTGCTATTCAAGGAGAGTTGTAATTTAACCTACATTCAGCAGATATTGAAGCGGATTAAATCATGATAAAATTGAAGACAATCAAGCCTAAAATAATGGACTGGTAATCATTACAGGGTTTTTTCCTATTAAATAATCGAGTCAAGTAAATTTACGAATTTTCTTAAATTGACTTTTCCGTGACAAAATATTAACATAATCTATTTATGAACTTTAGAGATGTTTGTAAATGGCAAATTACTCAAAGCGATCGCAGCTTATAGCATTTCACTCAATGACAGATCGCCCAGCCCTAAAGATTTGTTGTGCCATTAGTTGCAAGTTGGGAAAGATTGAGGAAATAAGTTGATCGTTGTTTTGAAACAACTGTTTTTGATACTCATCCTCTATTAAGCTACAAATTGTTACCGTTGGCTGTTTGGGTTTGCCAATATATTCTCTGCCACCAATACCTAGATAATCTACAATCCAATATTCAGGAACTCCTAACAGGGCTTAATCTTCAGCTTTGCGGGCATAATCGTTCTGCCAGTTTGTACTGACAACTTCAGCAATCAATTTAATTGAGTTTCCTAATGTAATTATGGGTTCTTGTTGCCATAATGGTTCATTAATTAATTGAGTTTGGTCTAACACGATCGCATCGGGACGAAAAGCTGTTTCTGTTCCTAATAGTTTAATTAAACAGCGATGAGGGATAAAGTAGCTTAGATCCTGACGATCAATTTCTACATTCAGTTTTCGCCCAATCAATGCTAATACTTGCTCGTGTGGCCCGGTTGGTTCCATCTCAATTAATTCACCATCAATTAATTCATAGCGATCGCACTCACCGTAGTGGCTAATAAATTCATCAACGGTTATAATTTTTGGTGCTGATTGAACCATTGTGATTATTCCTCATATTTGATACGAGCCAGTAAGGTAAGGCGTTATAGCGATGAATTATGCTCAATATAAGAGCGGAGAACGGAGTTAATTAGAGATTGATAGCCTTTTCCTTTACTTTTAAACCAATCCAGAATATCTTGATCTAGTTGAATTAATGTGGTGTCTTGGCTAACAGGTTTTACCATTTTGGCTGTTTCCCAAAATTGCTGATCTAATTCAGGAATATCTGAAGTATCAATCACTGTATCAGGGATATTTTGGAGTTCTTTAAGTCGATTGGGCGAGATACTCATAGTAGGTTCTCCTTTCTTTGGGGGTGGCTTTTCGGGCAGAGATTAATCGAATTTTGCCGTTTCTGTCTGTATGGGCAACAGTAATAATTACAATGCCTTGGATTGAGCCAATACTAATTTCTCGAATTTCTTCATAGTCGTACCGTTCATCAATTGAGGTGAAAACAACACCGTTAAATATTTCTGTAGCTTCTTCAAAACTAATGCCATGTTTCTGGATATTTTGTTGGTTTTTATTTTTGTCCCATTCAAATTTCATTCAAGTATACATAAGCCATATAAAGTCAAGTGTAATCAATAAAAAAAAGGCGTGAGGAAAAAACTCACGCCTTTTTATTTAAACTTTTTTCCCACCGCCTGCTAAGAGTTCCAGAATGACTCCATTTGTCCAGCCGAAACCAACTTCGTTAGAACTATATCCAAATGAGATTTCGTCGGAAACGTTGGCAGAACAGCGTTCAACATCATATTTCTCAACTAGGGTCTTGTGACGCTCGAATTCTTTAATTACCATCGCCAGGAATTTGTTGGCAATGCGATCGCCTTCTGTATGATACCCATAACGGTGAAGTCCCTGGACAGCAATAAACGTTAATGGGGCCCAACCAAAGGGAGCATCCCACTGGTTCCCAGTGATATGAGTACTGGTAAGAATTCCGCCTGGGGCTTCAAACAAAGAGAGATTTTCTACGACGCGCTGCGCTTGGACTGGAGAAGAAATTCCCAGCCATAGGGGATAGAATGTGGTAGCAAATTCGTAGCGGCGGCGTTTTCCACTCTGGAAGTGATAGTCGAAGTAGAGTCCTCGTTCTTCATTCCAAAGAAATTGATCAATCCGATCGCGGCGGATATCTGCACGATCGCGCCATTTTTGTTCCAGTTGTTCGCGCCCCAAAATAGCGTTAATGCTTGCCATATCTTGTTCTACCTGATACAGCAAAGTGTTGAGGCACACAGGAGCGTAGTGGAGGATATCAGCACTGAAGGGGCCAAATCGGTTGGTGATATCAAAGCCGGACTCACGCATGGTGCGATCGCCCTTATAAAATAGATTGGTCAGTTGGTCATTTTCCCGGTTGTAGTAAAGATTAACGTCGTAATCTTCAACCTCAAAGGTTTGATAATATTCCTTGACGCGATCGTAGTGGCTTTTTCCCTCCTCATCTCGCTCGGAGAAGACAACTTCTGGCGCGGGGCCTTCCCCAAAGGCATAAAATCTGGATAAGCCGGTTCCAGGATTCAAATGGGGCGGTACTACCCAGTAATAGTAAAATTGTTCTAAAAGCGGGACGGCTGACCTCAACCACTCTTCATCCTGGGTGTGCTGGAATAGTGCCAAAACCATCATGCTGAGGACGGGGGGTTGCGATCGCGACAGCATATAAGTCCGGTTGGCATTGAGGATAGTGCCGTAATGCTGCACCTGGTACAATAATTGGTCTACCTGGCTTTGCGCTAGTTCCAATTCTCCATCGTGCAAAAGTCCCAGTAATATAAAGTAGCTGTCCCAGCCATACATTTCGTTAAATCGACCACCTGGGACGACATAAGGCCCTGGTAGGTATAGTAAGCCATGCTGTTTAATCGCTTCGACTTCTGAGGGCAATGTGCGAATTTCAATTGCTTGCATATCCTTGAGAGATAGCGATCGCTCTAACACAGTCTGAATGTTGGGACAATCTTCTAAGGGGGAAATGTAGACGATCCAGGGAGTGCCTGGTTTGTGGTCTAGTTTGGTATCTTTGGCAGATTGTAATAAGTGTTCGTGCGATCGCGTTAAAGTTTTCCAGGTTTTTTTAATATGGAGGCGCACGGTGTCTATCTGCGTGGTGGTAAGTGCTGGTGAGGTGATCATAATTCAGAATTTTTTTTAACGCAAAGGGACGCGAAGGGAATCGCAGAGGTACGCAGAGGTTTTAGGGGTTTTCTCTGCGTAGGATAGATTTATGTTTTTACTCGGCACTACTAACTAATAGGGCGACTGGGAAATGGGCGAGGGCAGATCCGATAGATAGGGTTTGTGTGATTTGTAAGGGTTGTTGAGTAAGGACGTTTTTCCAGGTGGGGGGAGTTCCAGGGGGTAATTGTAGGTGCGTATCTTGCCATACTGACTCGCTCAAGGGATTTTCTCCTGGCTGGATCAGGTTTGTTAAAAAGCGAGGCGCGATCGCGATCGCTGTTTGATTCCCTTCTTGCCGTGCAAAGGCGATTATGTGATTGGCGTAGGTTCCCTGAACTTCTAATGGTAAATAATCGCCGTCCTGGAATAATGAGACATAGTTTGTTCTGGCTTGGAGTAATTGAGCCGTTAAAAACAGTTTGATTCTGCCGTCGGTTTTATCACTCAGCAATTCTTGAATCAAACCTAGAATGTCGGTTTTTACTTGTTCACGGATGGCGCTTAAGTAGGTGCGTCGCTGTTCAAAATCTACCGGGCGGCGGTTATCTGGATCAACTAGGCTTAGTTCCCAAAGTTCTGTTCCTTGGTATAAATCGGGTACGCCGGGGGCGGTAATCTTCAGTAGAGTTTGAGAAAGGGAATTGAAGATACCATACTCGGCAATTCGCCCTTGAAAGGGACGAAAGGCTTCTAGAAATTCGCCAGACAGGGAAGGGTCGAGTACTTTCTCAATAAAGGAAGTACAAGCTTCTTCATACTCGCTATCAGGTCGCAACCATGCTGTATGCACTTTCGCTTCTCGAATTGCTTTAATTATATAGTCTTTTACCCGTTCCACGAAGGATGCATGTTCGTGTTCTGCAAAGGGAAACGCCCCGACTAGGGTTTGATAGAGAAAATACTCGTCGTTGCGATCAGGCATAGCGAACCCGTGGCGATGGCTACGATGTCCTCGATTCATGGCACTCCAGGTATTTACCTGCTGATCCCATTCATCGGGGATTTCTGAGAGGACATTCAATCTGGCCCGCACATCTTCGCCGCGTTTGGTGTCGTGGGTGGCTGTGGTGTTCATTGTGTGAGGCCAGGTTTCTTGATGCTGTTTGTTAAAGGCATGGAATTTAGCTAAGTCGATGCCAAAATGACCAGGATTTCCCCCGACTTCATTCAGCGACAGCAACCGATTGTAAACATATAATGTGGTGTCTTCTACGCCTTTTGCCATTAACGGGCCACTGTATTGCTGCATCCGCAAGACAAAATATATCCACTGTTCACGTTCTGTTTGAGTCAAAGAATTATCAAACTCTAGCAGCATTAACTTTTCAATAAAGGTCAGTTCGTTCTGCAACAGGGGCGCTTGTTCTTTGGCTTGATCAATTACTTCTTGAATGGTAGCGCGATCGCTTTCTCCAATCCCATCGGGTGTAATGTAGGTACGGTAAATCGGGAACAGTGTCAAAACTTCGGCGATCGCTCTTTTTAAGCCATTCAGTGTAAAATCATTGGCATAGCGATATTTGCTAGAAACATTCTTTAACAAAAGTGCCAGATTGTCAATATCACCTGCTAAATTCTTTTCCAAAATTAAGTGTTTTTTATCCTTCACTACTGATGCATAATCTACTCTGGAACTTATAAAGTTTTGGTAAATTTTATCGAAGGAGGATTCATTTTCTGTTTGACAAAATACGCCATTTACATAGTTGAGAAAGTCATAGCCAGACGTTCCTTCAATTCCCCAGTTTTTCGGTAATTCTTCGGTGAGTTCTAAAATTTTTTCGACGGTGATATAAACATCTCCCATCTTTTCTCGCAGCCTTTCGAGATACTGGATTGGGTTATAAAGTCCATCAATATGGTCAATCCGTAAACCTGTAAATTTGCCTTCTTCAACCAGCTTTTGAATAAAGCTGTGGGTATTATTAAAAACCCGCAGTTCTTCAACTTTAACGGAAATCAATTCATTGACAGTAAAGAAACGGCGGTAGTTCATTTCTTCCGCCCCAACCTTCCAGAAGGCGAGACGGTAAAACTGGTCATTCAGTAATTCATCTAGGAGGTTAAAGCTTTCTGAATTACCGGGTTCTCCGTTAAAAGTTTCGATATTTTCGTCAATGAACTCGCGGATGGCATCGTTTGTATTATAGAGTTCCCAAACCAATCCTTTAATAAATGCGATTTGGTCTTGTCGCTGTTTTCCCGCAACTTCTGAGGGTACATTTTTGAGAATATAGAGAATCCCCAATAACTTAATAAAATCGGGATGATTGCGTCCCAGTGTCCGGGTAAGTTTACCCAAATTCTGAGTGATAACTTTTGTGTAAGATTCTAACCGCAGTGGCAATTTTAAGCTGTAATAGTTGACGGTTAAACCGTTTTGTTCGTATTGCAGCTGAATGTGTCCGTTTTCCAGGGATGTACCATAGAAATCTCCCAGTAACGGCGCTAGGATTCGTTGTTGGCGATCGCCAAAGGGAGCATTCCAAGAAAGATCGAAGTAGTCGGTATAGCTGGAATCTGGGCCATGTTCCAATACGTCCATCAAGTAATCGTTTTCGCTGCTATAGGCCATGTGGTTTGGCACAATATCTTGTAACCAGCCCATACCAAGGGATTGAATTTCACTAACTAATGCATCAAAGGATTCATTAGTTCCGACTTCTGGGTTAAGTTGAGTGGCATCTACTATATCGTAGCCGTGTGTACTCCCGGATCGTGCTTTGAAAATGGGGGAAGCATATAAATCGGAAATACCTAAATCTGCTAGATAAGCTGCGATCGCTTTGGCGTTGTCAAAGCCAAACTGAGGTGTAAATTGGATTCGATAAGTGGCGGTAGGAATTCGCATATTTTTTTTGAATGGGGAGTGGGAAATTAGTAGAAACGCGATTAATCGCGTCTCTACAAAGTGGGGAGTGAGGGGGATGAGGTTTTGAGGGTAAACGCTGAACCTTTTAGAGGATGTTTGAAAAGTCCTCTTCACGGTAGCAAAAGGGTATTACTCCCCTTAATCCCCCCTTATCAAGGGGGGAAACAGGAAATCTAGTTCCCTCCCCAATACATACGGGGAGGGTTAGGGTGGGGTAAATTTTAAGGGGGGTTAGGGGGGATCAATAAGTGCCTAACATCACAGTCAACCATTTTTCAAACAACCTCTTAGCTTGAATGTTGAACCTTTTTGCTCGAACCTTAAGCCTTTTTACTCGAACATTAAGCCTTTTTACTCGAACATTAAGCCTTATTGCTCGAACGTTAAGCCTTATTGCTCGAACGTTAAGCCTTATTGCTTGAAAGTTAAGCATTATTGCTCGAACGTTGAGGTTATGAAGCTGAAACTTTAAGTTCTAACTCTCCCTCTCATGCTTTTTCATACAGTACTAAACTAGTAGGTTGCAATTTCACTTCTTGGCCCACAGACAGATGTTCAGGAGCTTCAGAACCATGCCCAGACCATGAGGTATCAGCAGAGTCCAACAATTTATTAGCATTTTGCTCAAACGGCAGAGTCACTTTCACTGAAGACGAATTGAAATTCATCACAAATATTAGTTCACTTGATTCGCACCAACGACGCACGATTACCAACTCCTTTTCTTGATCATTAGTCGCTTTGATGGAGTTACGCTCTTGATTCAAAAGTGCTGGATGCGTCTTGCGGAAATTAATTAACTGACGATACCAATCCCACAGAACTT
Organism: uncultured Nostoc sp.; assembly: GCF_964245445.1. Taxonomy (GTDB): domain Bacteria; phylum Cyanobacteriota; class Cyanobacteriia; order Cyanobacteriales; family Nostocaceae; genus Nostoc. Next base: position 1,696 of record NZ_CAXTNE010000007.1, on the reverse strand, counting down.
TGTGCTTACCGTCATTGCGTAGTTCCCAGTTGAGTTTAGACTTTAGGAAAGTTTCTGCCGATTCTGGATCTGGGGGATCATCTGCATAGTGAAATGCTTCAAATTCTTGTTTGCGTCCGGCTCTAACCATTTGAATTAAATCAGGATCGGAGTGACTGACAAAGTAAATAAAGGGTGCTGTTTCGCCGTATTCTTCTCCCATGAACAACAGGGGTAAGTAGGGCGACAGCAGCACAGCCCCAGCAGCTAACTTTAATCCCTCAAAAGAGACTCGCTGGCTGAGGCGTTCTCCTTTCATTTGGTTGCCGATTTGATCGTGATTCTGAATGCACACTGAAAACTGTGATAGGGGGCGATCGCGGCAAGATACGCCATGAAATCGCTTGCGGTGTGGTGCGTATTTCCAATCGTAGATAAAAGTATCTTCATAAGCTTTTGCTAACTGAGCAGTTTGCCCAAAGTCTTGATAATATCCTTGGCGATCGCCTGTTAAAAGTGCGTGTAATGCATGGTGAAAATCATCACTCCACTGGGCATCAAGTCCGTACCCACCCAATTCTGCCGGACGAATCATTTGTGGATTATTCAGGTCACTTTCAGCAATTAGATGGCGTTTCCATTTTTGCCCTTGTTGGGAAAAATGATGAACTGCTTCCGCCAGTTCCCACAAAAAATGCTTGGCTCCCAAATCGTAAATTGCTTGAGTGGCATCCAGCCGCAATGCATCAATATGGAACTCGCCCAACCAATACAGCGCATTTTGAATGAAATAGTTTCGCACGCCCTGACTATAGGCATCGTCGAAATTCATCGCATCGCCCCACGGCGTTTTATAGGTTTTAGTAAAGTAGGGCGCGAACTGACTCATATAGTTGCCTTCTGGCCCAAAGTGGTTATACACCACATCCAATACAACAGCAATCTCATTTTGGTGACAAGCATTTACCAGTTGCTTAAGTTCGGCTGGGCTACCGTAGGAATTTTGCACAGCAAAAGGATAAACGCCATCATAACCCCAGTTGCGATATGCAAGAGTTGCTTCAATATGGGTATCTCCCGGAAACTGGGCGATGGGCATGATTTCAATGGCGTTAATTCCCAGTTCTTTCAAATCCGGTAAGCGGGGAATAATAGCGGTGAAACTTCCTTCAGGCGTGAATGTCCCAACGTGAAGTTCGTAGAAAATCATCGATTCCACAGGAACCCCAGTCCACCCTTCATCAGTCCACTCAAACTGTTGATCGACAATTTGAGACGGCCCATGTACTCCTTCTGGTTGGTACTGCGATGCGGGATCGGCAAAAGCGTCTTGCCCATTTAAGACATACCGATAAAGCGTGCCTGGATATACATCGTTGACTTTCGTTTGCCAGTATCCCTCAGACTGAGGCTTGAGCGGAATTAACTGCTGTTCTGGCGTCAAAATTTGTACAGTGACGCTCTCTAATAGCGGAGACCAAACTGTAAATTCACACTCTCCGTCACCCAAGTAGTTAGCACCAATTTTCACGCAGTATCCTCCCATCAGTTCCAGTTTGTTGTGCCAAATCGTGGCGCGATGGCGTACCCGCCCGCTATAGGCGATCGCAAATGTCATTGATTGCACAATGTTTACAAACACGCCAGATAGCATAATGGTTGGTCTACCGGGCTTTTAGCTAGCACCTGTAGGCGGATTTTTGACCAGAATAAATTC
>NZ_CAXTNE010000006.1:0-68614 GCF_964245445.1 uncultured Nostoc sp. | reverse complement strand
ACTCCCCACTCCCCACTCCCCTAACTCCGGCAAGTATTCTAGTGCTGTTTGCTTATGGTCGTTTTTCAGAATGTAAGCAATTGTTGGTTGAGTTGCCTGCCAATCACCTTGTTTTGGTTGGGCAAAGATTGTGCCTGGCCTCAAAAAATGACCTTCAGAATGCCGCAGTTGGCCTTTGTACAATAGCCATAACTGGGAATTTTGGGATACTTGTGTAGTTATAGGGCCAGTTTCTAAATGCTGTCGCTCAAAGAGAGATAAAGCTTTAAGCATCCCTGGCACTTGTGATGTATGGCATGGTAATTGTGAGGTTTGGCGACATAACAACAGTAAATCCCAAAGTTCTGCACGGGCAAAAAGGCGATCGCGAATATTAGGATACTTGTCTATCAATGTTTGCAATGCGTCTTGCTTGAAATAGCCAAGCTTTAAGCTTGTCGAAGCTCTGACTACATAAGGACTAAAGTCAGCTTCAGGAAAAAAAGTCAATTCACCGAAAACAGACCATGCACCAAAGGTAGTGATTAAATTCTCAGAGCTATCCAACAGTCGGACTTTACCTGTAAGGATAATATAGATACCAGGATTCGTCTGTGCAGATTGCCACAACTGCTTTGCTAGTGGTGGCTCCACAATTTCCATTGCTGCCAATAAGTTTTGTAATTCTTTTTCTGAAAGCTTTGCACCCAAGGTGTACAAGAGCCTTTCGCCTACATGTTCTCCAGAAAGCACGGGTGGCATTCTCTAACCTCCAAGACGAAATTTAGCTATTGGTCTAAATTGAAAAAAATAAAATGATAGATAATATTTGATACTCCCTTTTTCTGTGAGGAAACCCTAAGCCTCCTACAATAAAAGAGTATTGTTATATAAAAAGTATTTTTATTTGGCAAGCAGGGCCACTGTTTCTAACAAACCCTTGATATGACAATCACTAATGTGAATGCCAAAATATTGAGCTAGACGTTTTCCTAGCCGAGTATATTTACTCGCAAAGCATCAATCCTTGCGGTGTCTTCGGACGCCGCAAGATTCGTGCTTTAAGCAAGAGCTTGAAGAAGAATTTAGAAGCAAAGCGTTTACGGCTTTGCCAAAGCATCAGAATCAATTTAGTAGGGGATGCCTCAGTCTACAGCGCATAACCTCTACCATTAAAAAGCTGGCTTTGGGAAGGCTACAGTCAAGAGACGAGAAAAACTATAAATGACATCAGGACTTTTTGAGATTTTACTACTTAATAAAAATCTCACTTCAACAATATTGCTTGGTTTGCTTAGAAGCTACTAAACTCAATCTTTTTACAGTCATGTTTAGTCTCTTTAAACATATACCCGAAGAGATATGTAAATTTTATTACACCTCCTATAGTAAAATTAGTCTGAGTGATTAAATAGTTTTGCGATAAACATATTTACATCATTAGCTTACACTGATTAACTTAAAGTTTGAATAGCCTATGCTTATTTTCGTGTAAATTTTATAAAATATTACATAAGGAACACTTCTTCGCAGAAAAAATACAATTTTCACGCATTTATATATTAAATCTTTAAATAAATAGACCACATAATATGGTGCAAGTTTCTTAATACGGCGTTTAATCGCTCCACTCAACCCGGTTCTGATTTCCCGCGCCTAATGAGGATGATGGGAGAAAATTTTTTCGCCTCATCGGCAGAAGAACTCGGATTTGCTAACTTGATATCTAAGTCAGCTACCCAAGCACAGACAGAACTACTTCCAAGTAGCGATCGCTTTGTCGTGGGTGGTATGGATAGAATCATAGATTATCTGGCTCGTGGGCTAACTATACAGTTGTCTGAGGTGGTTAATCAAATTATCTATAACCATCAAGGTGTGTGCATTCACACTCAACGTCAGATTTACCAAGCCGACGCAGTAATTGTGACACTATCGATTGGTGTCTTGCGCTCAGGTCAAATTCTTTTTAATCCTGAACTACCAATAACATATCGCCGCGCACTGACTCGCATTGATATGGGACTTTTGAACAAAATTGTTCTCCGATTTCCAGATGTCTTCTGGCCGGAAGAGGTTGATCTGCTTGCCATGTTGAGCAACTCCTTATGTCCATTTTATGTAAACTATGTTCGATATAGTGGAAGACCGATTCTGATTGGCATGGTTGGCAAACATGCCTCACATGAGATTGAGGTTCGTACAGATGAGGAGATTAAAAAACGCCTTTGTGCAGAACTCACTGCGGTTCTCGGTAGCAAAATTCCCGAACCAACAGATGTTTACATCACCCGATGGGGTCAGGAACCATTTATATTAGGTTCTTACGCACGAATGCTAATCGGGGCAACGGGACTTGAATCCAGGCAGTTAAGCCAACCCATTGCAGGTAGAGTATACAACGCTAGCGAGGCTCTAAGTAGGTCGGCGTAAATAATTCTTGTTGGAATAACGCAGGGGGCAGTTCTTGCTGGGAGCAGGGGGAGAAAGAGTTTGAGCCTTATTTACTTTTCTTCACACAGTTTGGTTTTATTGCACTGACTTACTTACGTCCAACCGATGCAGGTACTGTGCATGGCGCTTTTTGGTCTGGTGAGCAAGCTGTATGTGCTCTAGAACAACAATTCAATCAGCTTAACTAACTGGACTTAAACATTACAAATTACGAATTAGTATAAGATTGTTTTGGCTGTAGCGATCGCCTGATCCACACTCTCCACAATGTAAACATTTTCTGGTGATAGCTTTTTGAAGAAAGTAAGACTTTCTTCATCATTAGTCAACAAAATTACTTGCTTATTTCCTTTCAAAGCTAAGGCAATTTCTGAAGCAGTTCCTGCACCCATACCGCAGGCAATTACCACATCACTAGTGAGAACATTAATATTATTTCTAGCATTTCCCATGTCTGTGAAAATAGCAATATCTACTGAAGAGGAAATACTATCTTGATTATCGCTGGGAAGAATACCAATAGTTAAACCCTCACCAGATTTTGCACCTTTACTTACTGTATCCATTACACCTACATTTCTACCACCTGTGAGTAAAATCCATCCTTGTTTGGCAATAAGTTGACCTAGTGTATAAGCATTCTGTAAATCATTTGCTGTCGCATTTTTTCCAGGCCCCATTACCCCAACAATAATTTTTCTCATAGAATTTCAATTTCTAGCAGCGTTTTATAAGTAGTTGCTCTTACTAGAGCAATTACTACATGGGTATAGCTATTCTTACTAAATAATTGTAAAAATTGATGTAATGATAAAATAAATTAACTCTTTTCAGAAAATATAAATTAGCTTATATTCGACTGTATGTGCCTCTAACTTCCGCCTTGTAATGATTATCATTACTAAAAACTGAATATTTAATTTCCTGAAAGTCTTATGTAGCTAAAGTCTTGGGGTTTCTCTGATACTGGCTTCTAAATTTTATAATGCCAATTTTAAAATTATTCGTTTTTTGCATAAAACACAAAATTTGAGGTGAATAGTATTGTATGGTTGTATGGGATTTTTTTCAGTTTATACTAGGGAATATTCCTGCTGTTACGAGCGCTTGGGAATTCTTTGTATAAACTGTGTCAACTTCTAGAATGTGATTTCAACTCTCTGGAATCCTATTTAGTCACAGTGAAGTTATAACTCAACGTTAGTTAACAAAGGATTGATATGCGCTTACCTATTGCTATTGGTGCAATCTTAGTAGCATCTTTGAGTTTGAACGCTCCAGTAATGTCTGTGCCTCCTACGCATGGAGCAAAAGCAGAGATTAATAACTCGAACTTAACACAGCTAACAATTAATCGCCAATTGTGGAATCAGAAAAAAATTAACAACTATCGCTACAAACTTAGCAATAATTGTTTTTGTCTTCCCGATTTCAGAGGGCCAGTAATCATTGAAGTACGTAACGGCATCACAAAATCTATCACGAATGCTCAAACTGGTAAGCGAGTAGATCCAAAGCTATTACAACAATATAGTACAATCCCTAAACTCTTTACTTTGATTCGGAATACGATCAATAGTGGAGAATCCGAGTTAACTGTAGTGTACAACCCACAACTTGGTTATCCAACCCAAATTAATATCGGTAATCTAGCTGCCGATGCTGGAGTATTTACTACAATTAGCAATTTTGAAGTACTTCATCAGGGATCATACATAAAGCGATGACACTGTTTTTGACAATCCAATAAATCCCCACTAAGAAAACTTCACAACTCTGTTTGTTGATGACAACCTGGATTTACAGTGTCAAATAGAATTTATATCAAGTTCGGGTGATTACTAAACCTGAAGAACCCCACCTCGCCAAAGCTATGCTTTGTCTTGCCTCCCCGCTTGCGGGGAGGAATTGAGGGATAGGGTAAAATGCTTGTGGAATAAACGTTTGAACTTAAGTTGACACCAATGAACCTGATACTGCTTCTACAAAATAACAAAAGCAACCCACCCTAAATATTTGCTGATGGAAAACTAGTTAAATTAAGGGGCAGGTTGTTATATTTCAATATTTTTGATTTTGCTGCCCCAACTTTTAGATAGAAAATGACTGAACTAGCCTTTTTCGATAAATCAGGACTTTTCTATTATATGAATGCTTTCGTTAGCTATATTTACTTGATTTGTTGCAGATTACTAATTGTAATGAATATTTCATCATCAGTTCTTTGCTTATCATAATCAATGTTAATTTGAGTAGGATAGCCAAGTGTTGGGTTATATTGTACAGTCAAGTTGTCTGCTCTTTGAATGAACGCATTTCTAATGATATTAAAGAGTTTAGGAATTGTATTATATTTTTGAAATAATGCTTGATCTACTGGATTTTTACTATATTTATAAGTAATAGAAGTCGTGACTCCATTACGTACTTCAATAATCACTGGTTCTGTGGCTTTGGGGAAACAAAAGCAACTTCTAGTAAATTCATAGCGATAGTTAGAGATTTTTTTTTGTCTCCATAATCGGTGATTAATCTTAAATTGTTCTAAAGCGAAACTATTAGACGCTGGTTTTTGGGCTACCTGTATAGGAGGTTGAGATATTACAGGTGTACTCAAACCTAAAGACGTGACTAAAATGGCACTAATTGCAATTGGTAAGCGCATATAAATCCATCCTTAACTTCAATTTCTTAGTAGTTTAACGTGCTTCAAGACCATTGCCAAAAAAATGAAATTATTTTTGACACTCATCCATAGCCTAGTTTTACTCATCTAGACGGGCTGCGATCGCATTCAGCAATGACTCGCTCCTCCTTCGCCAACAATCAAGAATTTTGCTTCGTAGAAAGGTTCGGTTTCAGATGGATCTTGCACCCAAAAATAGAAATCAAGAATTTCATTCACATCGCCTGGATCTTTGTAGTCAGCCTTCGTCCTCAAAATCTCTGGTGGAATGGGAACTGGATTTCTATGAAGATCCAGCTTTTAATAAGTCTGATGCGGCAAAATATTTAACTTTTTGTATTAAATTTTAATATTGTTGTGTAATCCTATGTAACTTAAGGGTTATAGCTTTCCATATTGCCCAGCTTCTATCCAAGATTACTGTATATGAATATGCCAGAAACTAAATCAAGTCCTCATACACATACAAACACATCAACCAAAGCTGATACCTTAGCTGCATCTGTTATCTCCTCTTCTAATCCTCAAGAAATCTACGATGTTCTAGTGGTTGGCGCTGGGCCTATCGGGTTAGCAACTGCCATTGGCTTACGTAAACGTGGTATTGAAAATGTCCTTGTCATCGATCAAACTCGTGCCTTTCGTCAAGTTGGACAAACAGTGGATCTTCTCCCCAATGGATTACAAGCTCTCAAATACTTAGATCCTAACGCTTACGAAAAAGTCAAAAAAACTGGACTGGATTTATTGAATCCCAAGCAGTCTAATGACCAGGAAACTGTCGAATCTGCTCAAAAGCAACAACCTGCAAAGGCTTCACCACAATGGGTTTATAAAAATTTACAGGGGGAGATAATTCAGTCAATTTCGCTTAGTTTTGATGACTGGTTTAAAGAATATGGCGAGGGTCGAGTGTCAATTTCTTGGTACAATTTGCAGACAACCCTTAGACAGCTACTTCCACAAGACCGAGTTAAAGCTAATTATCGTTGTATTAATGTTGTGAATGAGCCGGAAAAAGGTTGTATCCGCATAGATTGTGTAGGTGATACACAAATAGAAACCAATCCCTATGCCTATTGGATAGATGGGCAGAAAGATAACGATCCGCAGCCTCAAAACTTAGATATTCCCCCCCAACAATTAGCAACAAAATCGATTAGAGCTAAACTAATTGTTGCAGCAGATGGCATTAATTCTACAGTTCGTAGGCTGCTTTACACAGATACTCAATATCATGATTTTGCCCGACCTGAATACTCTGGGTTTGCAGCTATATTTTGTAGAGAAATAGCTGAAGTACCAAAGGAACTATGGACAAAACTAGAAGAAGATTTCTTTCAAGGTTCACCACTTGTAACAATCACTAATGATGAAATATCTGAAAACTCTGTTTGTATAAATAACATCAGGATAATATTATTTAGCAGACCAACTGGTGAACTTGGGTACATAATACATCTTGCTTTGCCTTTAGAATCTCTGCAAGGAAAGTCAGAAAGTTCTTTAATTAACTTAGCTTTGCAGGAGTTGGAGAAAGCAGGCTTTCCTGATGCGCTCAAGCAATTAGTGCGTATATCTCCTCCTGCCAAGATGCAGCAGCGTCCATACTACGTTCACCCTGCTACCATTTGGGATTCTCTACAAGTTTCTAACCCAACTGATCTCAATACTAAAGCTGATCCTGCCAAAGTTCCACCAGCCTGGAGTGTAGGGCGAATCGTCTTAGTTGGCGATGCCGCACATGGAATGCCTCCCTTCATGGCTCAAGGAGCTAATCAAGGATTTGAGGATGCACTAATAATTACAACACTCATCGCTAAAATTGCTGAGAATAATAACTGGGATAATCTGCAAGCTATAGCCAAAGCCTTTGAGAAATATGAGTGTCTTCGTCGCCCATTGATGGCATACGTCCAACAGGCAACATTAAAGCGATCGCCCTACTCCTCAGACAAAGAGTGGCAGGAGTACAGCCAACAGGTGTATCGCCGCAATTTTGACCAAGTAATAGAGATCCTGTAGTTTACCGTCTGGGAAAAATTTTTATTACAATGCAGATGTCCACTAGGCGGCGTGCTGTCTATCCACGTAAATCCAGAAGATAATCGATGAGTAATCAACTACAAGACTACAATCCTAGCGGCGTAGGTGAAGTAAATGGCAACCTCTTAGGTTTGCCCTGCGATTATGAGTCTGCAAACCTGATTGTCTTTGGTGTGCCGTGGGAAGTCACTGTTTCTTATGGCGCAGGCACTGCTAACGGCCCACAGCGAATTCTCGATGCTTCGACTCAACTAGATTTGTTCGATTTTGATAACCCTGATGGTTGGAAGCAGGGAATTTTCATGGTGGAAATTCCCCAAGATATTTTAGAGAAGAATACATATTACCGCGCCTTGGCAGCAAAAATTATTGAACGATTAGCCCAAGGTAAACAACTCTCTGATACACCAGATTTAACACCTGTCCTCACAGAAATTAATCAAGTTTGTCAACAAGTAAATCAATGGCTGTTTGAAAATTGTCAGGAAGCAATTAATAATGGTAAGCGAGTTGCAGTCATTGGTGGGGATCATAGTTCGCCGTTAGGTTATTTCCAAGCATTAGCGGCTAAGTACGCAAACTATGGCATTTTGCACATTGATGCCCACGCAGATTTACGTGATGCGTATGAGGGATTTGAATTTTCCCATGCGTCTATTATGTTTAATGCGATGAAAATACCGCAAATTTCCAAGCTAGTGCAGGTGGCTTTGCGTGATATTAGTCATGATGAAGTGCAAATGATTGACCAATCTGATAATCGCATTATTGCATATTACGACCCAGCCATTAAACAAAAGCTTTACTCTGGAACAACTTGGATTGATTTATGCCGAGAAATTATCAGTCATTTACCTGAGTCTGTTTACATTAGCTTTGATGCAGATGGTCTAGATCCCAAACTCTGTCCGAGTACAGGTACTCCTGTTCCAGGTGGGTTGGAATTAGAGCAAACATTTTGTCTATTTCGGGAATTAGTCAATAGTGGCAGAAAAATTATTGGTTTTGATATCTGCGAAATCGGTGATGGTGAGTGGGATGGTAATGTTGGAGCGCGGGTAGTTTACAAGCTGGCAAATTTAATGGATTTATCTCAGCAGAAAATATAAACGATAAAATTGTAGCAAAGTGGGAATAGATACTGAACTCATGGCGATGACTACAGCAACTCCTTCGTTTCTCACTCTCGAAGAATTCCTCAATATGTATGGATGGGGTTCTCTCCTCAGCAAGAAGTACCCCCTGCGGCTTTTGCGAGTAAGTCGCAGACTTCTTGATCCGTAGTTTGGGGAAAGTTTTCGTACCAAAGACCAACGCTTTGGAAATGGCTAGGTGTCAAGATACAAACAATTTTATCTACCTTAACTTCTAACTCATGGCAAGTTTCGGGTGCGCCGACAGGTACAGCAATCACAATTTGAGCGGGTTGCTGCTTTCGCACAGCCACAACAGCAGCCCACATAGTTGCACCCGTGGCTAAACCATCATCTACTATAATGACCGTGCGTCCTTGTAAATTCGGCAAGGGACGATTTGAACGATAAAGGCGTTCTCGCCGCTCTAACTCCCGTTCTTCTTGCACTGCCACCCTAGCAATTACTTCATCGGATATCTTCACCAGGCTAATTATATATTCATTGACTATCCGCACACCACCAGAAGCGATCGCTCCCATAGCTAGTTCTTCTTGATCAGGCATACCCAATTTACGTACTACCAAAATATCTAAAGGAGCATTTAATGCTTTGGCAATCTCAAAGGCAACGGGTACACCACCCCTTGGTAGCCCTAATACCAGAACATCTGGGCGGTTAGTATAAGCGGCTAACTCTTTAGCCAAAACTTGACCCGCAAACCTCCGGTCTTTGAATCGCATGGTGTGGCACTCCTGATTAGTTTACAAAAAAATTAAGTATTTACATGTATTCGCCCTTGACTTTTTTTAATTAATTTTGGGTTCAGCAGCCCACAATGATAGCGTTCGCGTAGCGCCTGGTCGAGAAGCATTAGCTCATCCTGGAGCGTCTTGCAATTTTTAATTAGTAATTTTTAGTTTTTAATTGGAGCATTCGCACAACATCTCTAAGAGTTGCGACTTGACTGCCTGCCTCTACCAAGAAATTTCTTAATCGAACGGTATTGAAACGGGCGGGATTTTGCGCCTGGCCAATAAACTCATCATGTTTCATTTTCCCTGCAAATTTGTCTTAATGCATGACTTGTTAAATTTTTAGATGTTCTGAACTGATCTTAGAAAGCTAACAATTCCCTGCCCTCTGACTAATGAGGCGACATCTTCAATCTACAGTTCTATCAAACGGATGAGTTAATTTTTACGGAAGAAGATTTTCGCATCTTGGGCTGATCCCATTTCACTACTCCACACTCTACACCCGTCCCGAAATGGTTTGGCAACGGAAAAAGCTTACCATAGGCGACAGTAAACCAGTTGCAAGTTAACTTTTTCCCACTTCCCAATGTTTATTGTTAAACTTGTACTGAGCATTTTTTTAACTTTATATTAAAATATAATTACTTAACCATTGGGAGATGCCAAAATCTATGAATACAGTAATAATTACAATTTTAATTCGCCAATTGCTTCCTTATGCTTGCATTATCTTTTACTTACATGATTTTGGTACTACCTTTACATTATCCTTTAATTATTAAGTGTGGGATAATACACAATATCCTCCTTTCTTAGATAATACGTAGTATTATGTTTGGTATTAGAGAAAAAACCTTATGGAAATTACTGGTTTAACACTTTTGAATAAAAATACATAGGGTAAAATAACTGAATATTGGTCAGATATTTTTAAAATTCAAAGTAGGATTTTTTTAATGATCAGCTTAAGTCATTCGGAAAAGGGCACAACTAGCAGCACAGCAGCCACTAAAAGGCTGGCAAGGTCGATAATGGTTTCTGGTGGGGAGTTCTCACTGATATTAGCTTGTTGTAACAGTGTTGAAAGGCAGCAGCAAGTGCTGAATGTGTTAACAGAATTTTCATCAGCAGATATCCACGAAATCCTGCTTTCACCTGCAACAGACACATTATATACAGCTATTACAACTGCGATTGGTGCTACTCAACCCGAAGCTTTGATGGTACGGGGATTAGAATCTGTAATAGAAATTACCAAATTAATCATCAGTACTAATATTATGCGAAATCAGTTTCGGAAAGAGTTCCAGTTTCCGTTGGTGTTGTGGGTCAATGATGAAATTCTGCGTAAGCTAGTTTGGCTAGCACCCGATTTAAAAGACTGGGCAGCTAGTACTATTAGATTTGATGTACCTCAAAATCAGTTAGTTGAAGCTGAACAACAAGCGATTAGCGCTTAATATTGCCTAAGATTACTTGCAAAATATTGTATACGGTAAGTTTGAGCCGAGCAAAGCCTCCGCTACGGTTCTCTAGCATTCTTTATCTAAAATTACTTTTATTGAACTCTTGCTTACGAAGGTGAGGCAGAAAGTATTGCAAGCTTTTCTCGCAACCTATTTTACCAGCCAGAGGTGTGGCTTATCTTCTCCAAGGAACTTCTCATCTAATGAAGCCTGAGCTTTTCAGTTCTTACTTGATTGCCGTAGAGCTATAGGGCGTTTTGATTAAGTGTATTTTTATCCAAAATTTGTATAAAGCGTATTTCAGGTAAATGAACTACACGGCTAGGGTCACAAATGGTATGTTGTGCCCATTACGATTATCTACTTCACTAAGTTTACAATCTGCTGTATAACGCTTCCCGTATGGGTAAGTTACAGAAAAATAATTAACAACAGATGAACACAGATACTCGTAGGGACACGGGAATGCTATGTCCCTTATTCAAATGAGAATCGCTATAAGGAACAAACAATCACTACATCAGCGTCTGTCTTTATATCTGTTTTAGAAGACAGGTACTAAATTAATTCCAACTTGTGAAGTTTTGGAATTGTATACTTTATTATATATTATTGGCTGGATACTATTTATGAGTCCTATAACTCTTTACTAAATCTTACTATGAAATTAATGCTGAAAGACTACTTTAACCCCAATCAAGCGCGAATTTTCACTGTTTTGATTTTGACTGGAATTTTGTCAGTTGCTAGCGGTTTAACATTTATTAAAGGTGCTACGGGCGCTACTGCAAAGTTATCGCTAGAAACAAGCAATGAACTTCTCAAAGACAATATTAAACCAAACCGTTTGCCATTTCCAGTAGCTAACGCGGTACTGCAAGATTTAGGCCCTAACAATGGGCGATCGCTAGATTTAGCTTTGGGAAACAATCTGCAAAATAAATTACCCACATCTGTAAAAAATGCTGTTTTGCAAGCCGCCTCCAAACGTTTGCAACAGCCAATTTCTCAGCTAAGAATCATTGAGTTTCAACAGCAAACTTGGAAAAATGGCTGTTTAGAATTAGCTAATGCTGATGAATTCTGTACCGAAGCTTTGGTACAAGGTTGGCGGGTGGTTGTAGGCATTGGTGAACAAACCTTGGTTTATCATACCAATCAAACAGGTTCCGCACTCAGGCTGAATGAAAAAGCTAGCTCAATTCCATTGGCCCCTGTGAAAATTCCAGTCAGCCAGTTACCACCACCATTAGATCAATATGTAGTATTTCGGGAAATTTCCGGTGGTGGTATTACTGGCAGAAGTTACGAGACTGTTTTACTCAAAGATGGACAATTGATCCGGGTGCGGATTGGTGATGCCAATGATTCTGAGCGTAGTGTTCGCCGCGTTTCTGTGCAACAGGTGCAACAATTTGTGCGATCGCTAGAACGTTTTAAATTTAGTAAATTCAAAAATCTGAGTTACCCAGCTCCTAGCGGTGCCGCTGATTATATCGGCTACACTCTTACCAGCCAAGAGGGTACGGTTGAGTACAACGATATTTCTCGAAATAACCTGCCAAAGAATTTACAAGCAGCAGTCAAAGCCTGGAATGATCTCATAGCCAGCGCACAGTAATAAGGGACTGACAAATAAAAAAATATCCTATCACTTTTAGGGCAGGGGAGTAGGGAGCAGGGGGAGGAAAAATCCTTTTGATTCCAAAAATTAGATAATTTATTTTTTGGAGTTCCCATAAACCTCAGCGATCGTTTCGATTGTAAGCGCTTACAATCGAAACGATTGCTATTCATGCTGATTGTTCATAATTGAATGATGTCTTTAGCAAATGATAAAAAGGTTTGTCAAGTGGTGTGTTGAGTTTCCTTCTTGGTTGAATATTCGCCAAAGCAGAAAGTCTCTTTTGTTTGCCGTTATAGCTATCTTGAGTGTAGTTGCTACGGTGATGCTATCGTTCCCCTTGAACGCTCAAATTAATCTGCGGCGAACGCCAGCATCTGAGTTAAGGGGGGTGTGGTTAACAAATATTGATAGTGATGTGTTATTTGAGCGCGATCGCCTCAAGGGATCTTTGCAACGCCTTGATGAACTCAATTTTAACACCATATATCCGGCGGTTTGGAATTGGGGATATACATTGTATCCTAGCAAAGTTGCAGCCAAAATTATTGGGCGATCGCTCGATCCCACGCCGGGACTCAAAGGGCGAGATATCCTCAAAGAAATTGTAGATGTGGGACATCAAAAAGGCTTAACAGTGATTCCTTGGTTTGAATTTGGTTTCATGGCACCAGCAGATTCTCTATTAGCTAAAAATCGTTCCCAATGGCTCACCAGTCGCAGTGATGGAACTCGGATTGTCAAAGAAGGGACACATAATCGCGTTTGGCTAAATCCCTTTCGCCCAGAAGTACAACAGTTTATCCAAGATTTAATCGTTGAAATTGTTAGAAACTACAATATTGATGGGATTCAATTTGATGACCATTTTGGCTTACCATCAGAATTAGGTTACGATGCCTATACAGTGGCACTTTACAAAAAAGAACATCGTGGGAAAGCTCCCTCCAAAAACTTTAAAGATCCAGAATGGGTGAGTTGGAGAGCTAACAAAATCACCGAGTTTATGAAACGGGTATTTACAGCCATTAAAGCTACTAAAAAAAATTGCCTGGTTTCTGTTGCTCCTAATCCTCAACGTTTGTCCTACGATTTCTTTTTAGCAGACTGGCAGAAATGGGAACGGCTGGGAATTATTGAAGACTTAGTTTTGCAGATATATCGTGATGACTTGAATGTTTTTATTAGCGAATTAGAGTATCCAGAAGTGAAAGCAGCAAAAAGCCATATTCCAATCAGTGTGGGCATTTTGGCTGGGTTGAAAAACCGATCTATACCGATGCAGCAGATTCAAACACAAGTGCAAAAAGTACGCGATCGCAATTTCGCTGGAGTCTCTTTCTTTTTCTATGAAACCCTTTGGAATATGAGCAAAGAAAAGCCTCAAGAGCGTCAAACTGGTTTCCAGAATCTTTTCCCTACACCAACGGCTTACCCGAATTTGCTAGCAGGTTGGAAACCATTCAGTTAATTTTCTTCATAAGCTGTCGGTGAAACGCTTAATTTCAGTGAAGGTTCACCCCCTGAAGGGGTGACGCTCTCTACGAGACGCTGCGCGTTAGCGGAGCTTTCGCTTTAGCGATACGCAAGCTCGCTAACGCTGCGCTAACGTCAGTCGCTCATGGGGGAAACCCCCTTGGCGCTAGCCTCTCCCTTTGGGAGAAGACCGCGCTGACTCACCGCCAATCACTTAAAAATCTGTCACGAGCTTTTAACTAGCTTGCTGTCCAAACCGTCTCTGTAAATCAGCCTCCGCTTCCTCAATTGTCATCGGAACCTGTTTGGGAGATTGGGCGCGTCTCCTGTCAATGTAGATATGGAATGCTTCATTGTCGTTGCGATGCTCCAAAATATAAGTTCTTAGCTGCTCTAAAGGCATTTGTTGAAAGTTAGGTTTTGTCATAACCAAAGAATTTCTCCAGTTGGTGTTACCTCAGCTTCGATTGAATTATTCGCCAAGATATAAACATTTCTGGTGCGCTCGTCTAATCTTACAAGGTTTATTCTTTTATAAACTCTGGTAAGTTGGGCACACACCCGAATTGCGGATATTGCTTGTTTGGGTGTAGGCTCCATAAACTCTATCCTATTCCCAAACGCCCAGCCAAACCGGGAGTTAGAGGTAGAAGCGTGGTAATCATCAAGAATAGAGCCAAAAGCCCTAAAGCGGCTCTAGCATCATCGGGTTCAGTGATTTCATTCAAGCTGGGGCGTTCTTGATCCCGTTGCAAAAAGAAAATTACGATCGCCCAGTACATGGCAAGAGTATTACCTAGAGACACTAGCGCCAGTAAAATTAAAGTTGCTACTGTTGCTCGTCCTGCGGTTTTGCGTCCATAAATCGCCTGAACAATGCGCCCACCATCGAGTTGTCCGGCTGGCATTAAGTTCAAAGCGTTAATTACTAACCCCAGCCAACCAATTATCACTAAGGGATGAACACTTACCAACGACGACTGCAACGCCGAACCAAGGACAACTCGCGCCAAACTTCCCACCAAAATCGACCCTTGGAAAAACTGATTTGGCAATTGAAATAAACTACCTGGGCGGGAAAGCACCAAGCCCGTCACCAACATTAACAAAGAAACAATACCACCTGCGGCTGGCCCTGCCAAGGCAATATCAAATAATACTTTCCGGTTGGGTAACAGAGATTCAAAGCGGGTAATTGCACCAAAGGAACCAATTTGCACGGCCGGCAGAAAGAAAGGCCAGCTAAGGCGGATTTGGTGACGCCGAGCAAGTAACCAATGACCGATTTCGTGAGCTACTAAAATCGCAAATATCCCAGCGCCTATGGGCAAAGCTTCTTGAAACCGCCCTGGATTGCCAAAGAAATCAAAATTCAACAGTAATCCCGCAGCTTCTAAACTTGTGGCAATGGTCGCTATCAACAGAATACCTGCAAAAGCTTTTTGCGATAACAACATCGGCCGGGGATCATTGCGGCTGGGTAGGACGATTACCACTGGTTTGCCGTCTGTATTTTCCACTAAAAACAGGCGATATTGATCACCAAGGCGTTGCCGTAAACTTGCAGTTAGACGGTTGTGAGTCTCTTCTGGTTCTCCCCGCAAATTGCCTTTGAAAATGGCTCCATCTTGGTAGGCGATCGTTTCTGTAGCAAAAAACGTATCGATACCGAAAATACCTTTAACTACATTCAAGTCTTCTTCTGGTATCGGTGGGATCTCCGGTTTCAGTTCTGCTACTTTTGGTTGTGGGGAATTTGCTTCAAGTAAGGAATCAGCAGCGAGTCTTTCTGTTGCGCGTTGCTTGAGGATGGCATCTTGCCCAGCTGCGCGTAACTGTCTGCCCAAGTACACGTACAATCCAGCAGAAGTCACCACTAAGAACAATATACCCGCTATATTGATGTAAATCCCTGTGGCAAACAATCCAAAAAACAGGAGCCAGGGAGTCATCAACACCACCGACTGTAACCAGGCTAAGATTCCCAGTTTACCAAAAGGTCTGGCGCGATAAAAGCCCCAGCCCAAAATGCCTAAAGCTACCAGTAGGATTGCCGCCAGGATAGAAGTTTCTGATAAAGTAAACATCTCCAAACCTTTGCTATTGAGACTAAGCCAGAACAAGTCCGGTATTGCAGATACACTTATTAATGTATAACGCCGCCTGTAATCTGCCCAAATTATCCGGCTTTGAGTGGGCGTAGTCCAACCCTGGCATCGTGCAAGTTTAACTTGCAATAGCTCGACTTACAGCAGATTTCATCTTGGTGCAGTAGACATACTAGTACCCCAAGGCGGAAGTCACGCATTCAAAAATGAAAAGTTTTGTGCATCAAGGCTTTTGCAAGTTTTAAAATAGTAGCTTGATTTATGCTGCACTGTACTAGTGGTCTGTCCCATTAATTTTGCAGAGTAAATCAGTTTTTAAATTTCTCTTCCTTACCTCTTCCTTCGCGCTCTTTGCGTCCTTTGCGGTTCGTTCTCTTAACTCTCAGAATTAATGGGACAGACTAATAGGTTTTAAAGGTAAGACACCATTTATAAAGTAAATCTTAAGTAGGATGTGTTACGGCTTTACCCTAACGCACCTGAGCAACCTGAAAAGAGAGCGATCGCATCTATTGATCGCTCTCTTGCCCAATAATTAATTTGCTCAAACTCTATATGAGCGAAGTAGTCTTCTAAGTCCAATAAAGAATTTCAGCATTTGGAAAGTGCCTACTAATCTCACTCTCAAAAAAGTTACGCAACGCCTTCATTGTGTCCTTCTCGTAAACGTACTTCGTTCCGCCAAACTTATTACGCTTGACGCTACGTTTTGCTTCATCCATTTCTAATTTTGATTGCGGATACCAAGTTTGTAACACTTCTTTTGACCCAGGTGTGAACCGATGTGAGATTAACTCAAAGGTAAGGTCACAGTCAAAATCCAGTGCCTCGTTTATCTGGTCAAACAAACGACTATAGTGCATTTGCCAATCGTCTATCGGCATAATTGGCGCGATAACCAAGCCTATTGGATAACCGCCACCGCCACGCTCTTGTGGTAGCGCCAACCGTCGCAATGCATTCAGTCTGGATACTACGGATGCCGTGCCACCTTCAAACTTACCAGAAATCGGTGCTGCATTAACGCTCATCCGACAACGAGTATGCCCATTGTGTGGTAAATCGAGTAATCCATCCACAGCATCAAACTTCGATACCCAACGTAGATGTGCATTGGTACGAGTGCCAAAGTAACGGATACATTCAGCAAGACTTCCAGTTAAATGCTCAATACCCAATGGGTCTGTATAACAGCTAACTTCATAACTTGTGGTTTTTCCCTGTTGCTCGTAGTTCGCTAAGTTCTCTAATATCTGCGGTAAGTTGGCAAAAGCGCGAATGACAGGTGGCCCCGATAAGCTACCTGCTAGGTAGCAGTATTGACAGTGAGCAGGACAACCTTCGGCAATGTGAAACTGCCAATCCGCAGAAGGTGGGATCGGACTCAGTTTAAAAGAACTGGGTGGTGCAGTAACCACCGCTAAGGTACGCTTGGCGATGTTGTAAGTATCCCGCTCAGACTCACCGCGCAGTCCCTTCAGGCGGTTCTGTGATAGTTCTTCTATTGGTAAGTTGAGTGACTGCACACGTTTAAGAATCTGCTGCCCCCAATCCTCATCTAGGGCAGCAGGTGTAAACAGTACCCGTTCAGGTATCCACAACCTTGGCGATCTTGTTTGTGTATCTGATACTGAAACTTGGTCTGTAATGGTATTCAGCAATATCTTTCTCCGTTATTTAGTTTGCTGATTTCTACAATTAATTTTCAAGGACTTGCTTAATTCGTCGTTCTAACAAATCAAGATCCAAACTGCCTTCATCACGGTTAATTCGACGCACAGTTGAATTAACGTTAGCTAAATTAACCAATAAATCTTGAAGAATTTCCTGCTGCTGACGGGCTTGAGTAACCTCGTGTGGTTCCTGTACTAAATCACGCACAATGGTATCTTCAGCGCGAGAGGCGATAATTGGATCGCTTTGCCCTTGAACGTGAACAAAGGTTCGTCGCCCTGGGCCTCGCTCCTCTTCTATTGGTATAACTGCTGTCACTTGGTCAGAACGCACATATTTGCCAAATCCCAAATGGACTAGTTCTGATGAGAGTATTTTCATATAATTGAAGCGTTATTTTTAAGTCTTACTTACATTATAAAATCTAGAAAAGTGACTTGAAGCCATAGAGCATACGGGTTATACCCAATTCAAGGTAGTAGTTTCCTTTCCCAATTGCTGCTTGATATCTCTACGTCAATCACACTATTTTTGCCAGCTTTCGGGCTTGTTCTGGGGTTTCACTAAGCTCAATAAACTCAAGTTTTAGGTTGCAGTCTTAACCTTGGCTTGTTAAGTACAGCATTTCATTAATTCGTAGCGAATTAAATTTGGCAATCCCTTGCAATGCCAATGCGTCGGTCGCATTGTTAATGCGTCTCCTTACAATGCCAATGCATCAGGATGCATTCTAACAGTCATCTTTCTGCGAGTTTAATTGCAAATAATACCTGCTTCAAGTTGTAAATTTATTAACTCAAGTTGCTAGTTATATATTCAGGCGATCGCATGGGGGAATTTAAGCAATAAAATCCCCTCCAGAGAGAAAAGTAGGAGGGGAATATGCTTAATGAGATAATTACCATCTATGCTATGACTGACGACTTATTAAAAGCGATTGGACATGATGAAGATTGTCGCCGTGAGGTGAGCGACGCAGAAATTATTACAACTGCAGTAAATTTGTATTTGATAACCCGCAACTTGGGTTAATATATCCCTGGTTAACAGTTTTTCCTATTCCCCAATTGTCCTTGGAGTTTTCTAAACTTCAATCTATTATTTATAACCTCACTAGTTCAATTTTTATTTTCCTAACTCACCCTGATTTCTATTTTCCCTCTGCCTATAGTGACAAAACAGGGATAGCATTCTTTCTGTTTATGGGTTGTCTTTCAACTCAGAATTCAGCACTTTTAACTCAGCATTCTTCATTATTAATTGATATCTATTTTAACTCCTTCAATAATACTAACATCCGATTGTGTTGGATAAATTTTAGTAAGTTTGAAACCTGCTGATTTAAATAAATCTTCAAACTCAGCTTCAGTACGAATACGTCCACCTGGACACATTACTAACATGTTGACATCTATAAACTTGCTTCCTGAAAACTCGTTAGCAGGAGGAAGTACGTAGTCTATCACTAAAACCCGTCCTTGCTCTATCATGGCTTGATGACAACGTTGAAGAATAGCAAGCGATCGCTCGTCATCCCAGTCCTGAATAATATGTTTAAGAACATAAGCATCTCCTCCTTGTGGCAGAGCTTCAAAAAAGCTACCTCCTACAAGCTGACAACGACTAATAACGGATGCTATTTCTTGTGAATCCTTGGCTCTATTAATCACTTCTGCCTGATCGAACAATACTCCTATCATAGTAGGATTAGCTTCGAGTACAGCAGCTAAAAAGCTCCCTTTACCACCACCAACGTCTATTAGCTTATTAATTGACGAAAAATCATAAGCTTCCAGGTGTTCGGTATAAGAATCTTTTGATGAAGTCATAGCCTGGTCGAAGATTTCTCCTCGGCTGGAATTCTGTTCATTGTATTCAAACAAATCCATACCATACAAATCTTCAAAGGCACTTTTACCAGTTTGTAAGCAATACATTAAATTTCCCCAGGATTTATAGTAATGCTCTTCACCTCGGAAAATAGCCATAGCACGAATTGAGTCAGGAACGTTGCTTTGTAAACAATCTGCCAATGGTGTTAGCTCAAAGCATCGAGTTTGTGTCTCCGCAAAAATTCCGATACTGGCGATCGCCCGCAAAACTCGATATAGAGAATCACTATGCGTATTTGTTGCAGCAGCTAAAATATCGCAATGTTGAGAACCATCCTTTAGCAAATCAGCAATACCAAGTTTAGCGACGACATAGATACACCGTGAAACCCAGTAAGCATGTACCCATTCTATCGGACTGATTTGAAAGTCTGTATTATTAGGTTTTGAATCAGATGAAATCATGATTTTGAAGTGAATTAACTAAGTGTTGATTGTCTGTAATATTCCAGTGATATACTTATGATTTGAGTATTCAACCGGATAAAATGCACAATAATGAATTCAAATCTGATGTTTTAAATTCAAACTTTTTATAATCATTGCATCATAACTACGGTCTGGTGTAAATTTTTTCAGCACTAGTTCAAGCATTAAACCTAGCTGCCCCTTAGATAAGAAATAACGTGTTTTAGGCTTCCTGACTTCTAAAGCCTTTATAATTGCATCTGCAACTTGTTCCGGCGGCATCCCTTCACGATTTGATTGAATTAAATCTTCTACAAAAAGTTTATATGTATCTCCATACATTGCTTTAGCATCAGGTGACATATTGGCAAAATTTTTTCTAAAGCTTTCTTCTACTTTATCCGGAGCCGCAGATGCAATTGAGCCTGGTTCAATTAAGATAACTTCGATTCCCCAAGGATGTAATTCTATTCTCAGAGCATCGGTAAATGCCTCTAACGCAAACTTGGAAGCACACAAAGCAGAGATATATGGTCCAGAAATTACTCCTCCGATAGAGCCAATATTAATAATCCGACCTTTAACTTTTCGGATTAACGGTAAAAATTCCTGCGTCACTGCTATTTGCCCAAAAACATTGACTTCAAATTGCCATCTCAGATCATCAAGCGAAATAAACTCCAGTGGCCCATCAACTAACAGACCAGCATTATTTACTAATCCTACTAATCCTTCATCAGGAATAGATTTTGAAACAATATCTGCGGCAGATTTGATTTCTTCTGCTTTTGTAATATCCATGAAAATCGGTGTCAAATTCTCGGAGGAATCACTCTTGAGAGATTCAGCATCTTTTTCTTTACGGACTGATGCAAACACTCGATATCCTTTTTTGTCAAGCATAAGAGCTGCTGCTCTGCCTACACCTGTTGATGCTCCTGTAATTACGATAGCACCTTTATGTTTTAGAGGCATTTTTGTGACCTTTATAGTGAATAAATATGCATGTGTGAGAACTACAATTTAAAATGAATACAATTGGAATTATATTGATAGTTTAATAATGATTATCTTTGAGATGATTTATATTCATTTTTTTGAATTCAATAAATGTTAACAGAAGTGCAATAATCATCAGTAAAAAGTCTGTTATAGCTATTCCATAATATACACCACTAACACCTAGTAAATTTGATAAAATAACCACTAATGGAATAAATAAAACTAGATTATTTAAAATAATTATTATAGAAACAGTTTTACCCTTTCCTATAGACTGAAATAAAACTGAACCAAAGGGAACAAAAGCTATTGTTGGTATTAATAAACTCAAAACGCGAAAATTGAGTAAATCATTGTTTGTGAAAGTCGAATTTGGCAATAGCCAACTTAAAAATATTTCTGGTGATAATTGCATTGGCAACCAAAATAACACAGCTAAAGCAGTCACAGAAATAATAAAAGTAAAATAAGCTTTTTTCAGTCTATCATAATTTTTGGCTCCATAATTTATGCCAATCACTGGTTGTAATGCTTGCACAAATCCATTTAAAGGAATGAATGCTAATAAAGTCAATCTTATAGTTGCTCCGTAGAAAGCAATATCACTATTTGTTCCGTAATAGGAGATAGATTTAAAAACAACAAAATTTTGAACTAATTCCATAACATTAGCGAGTAATGCTGACATTCCCACTGATAAAATTCTCGGAAGTAAATTTATTGCTAGAGCCAGCTTTCTAGGATTCACTGGAATAGAACTTTTACCAGATAAGAAGTATATAAAGTTTATTATACAAAATACTATCATAGCAATAACAGTAGCAAGAGCAATTCCCCGGATACCCCAATGAAAAACTACAACAAATATAGGATTTAAAATTATATTAATAATGACATAAATACCTGCAAAAGTCATAGCTAATCTAACTTTACCTTCTGACTTAATAAGTTGGTTGGAAGCTACTGCTAAAATATAAAATACTGCGCCTAGCATATAAGTTTTAAAGTATTCAGAACCGACAAAAGCTACTTGACCACTTCCTCCCATTAATTTAATTAATTCTTCACTAAAACTGTAGCCAATTATAGTAATAAAAAAGGATATAAAAATACCCATTATAATTAAATTGCCAAATATTTTGGACTGAGTTTTTATATCTCCAGCACCAATAGCTTGGCTCAGGACAGAAGCTGAACCTGTTCCAACTAAGTAAGCAAAACCATCGATGATAGCAGTAAGTGGTAGAGATAAAGATATGCCAGCAATTGCTGTTTCTCCTATAAACTGCCCAGCAAATAGAGCATCAATAAAAGCATTCATATTAATCAGCAGCATTACTAGAATGCCAGGGGCTGATAACTTGAACATCAGTTTTAAGATGTTACCTTGAAGGATCTCCTTTTTTATTTTAGATTGGTTTTGTGAAGTCATTTTTAATTTATTTACTTATTACCGTGACCCAAGCATTACCATCTTCAAGCCACTAGCAGGAGGATAGTTAACGCCCCTAGCCTTAGGTTTCTCTACTCTTTTATCTGCTAACGCTAATTGATAGCGTGAGAGAATTGTTGCTAATACCAGTTTCATTTCAAAAAGTGCTAATAACTCACCTGGACAGCGACGAGCGCCACCACCAAATGGTAGAAACTCATAGGGAGAATATTCTTTTTCTAGAAAGCGCTCTGGTCTGAATTGCTTTGGTTGTGGATATAAATCCTCTCGTTGATGAGTTAAGTATATACATCCTCTTACTACGGTACCTGGGTCTAATTTGTAGTCCATGACTTCAATTGGTAATTCTACAAGTCGTGGAAATGTCACAACCTGAGTTGGATAAATTCGTAGGGATTCATTACAAACAGCATTTAAGTAAGGTAATGCAATAATCTTCCCAGGTTCTAGGGATTCACCAAGACTGTCAAGTTCTTCTAATAAGCGATCGCGAACACCAGGTGTACTATGAATCCAGTACAAAGACCAACTTATAGCAGTGGCTGACGCATCTTGACCACCAAATAGCAATGATGGAAACAAATCTCGTATATATTCATAGGTCATTGCTTGACCAGTTTCATCGTAAGCAAATACCAGTTCTGATAATACATCGGTACGCAAAGCATTTACTTGTTGGTGACGCTCTTCAATTTCGATGTGGAGCAGTTTGTCAAATTGTCGTTGTAAGTGAAGCCAGTATCCCCAAGGACTCCAGGGACCCAAATCCCTCTTTAGAAAAGGATAGGACAGAGAGATGTCCAGCCAGCGAGACCGAGCGTAACTTATTAGATTAGAAAACAGTTGTCGAAATTGTTCGTAACGCTCTCCTTGATGTAACCCAAATAATGATGGCAAAACTACTTCTAGGGTAATCTTTTGCATAGTGGGATAAGCAAGAAAAGATTTACCTAAAGTCAGTTGATTCATAACTTTTTCTGTGACTCTACAAATATGCTGTCCATATTCTTGTGTCTGAGTTTCGCGCATCGGTGACATCAACAACTTACGGCGATTTCTGTGACGCAACCCATCTAGTGCAAGCAACCCATTCTTGCCGACAATTGATTCTCCACCTTGATTCAACTTACCAGAAGCTGTAATCTCTTTTGCATTAGTAAAAATCTGCTTCATCCCTTCTGGGTTGCTGATTATTACTAGAGGTATTGAATCAGCCATAATAGTGAAAATGTCGCCATAGCGATCGCCCATAGTATCCATGAAGGTAAGGGGATCAGTCTCAAATTGACTGAGTAATCGGCGAGAAGTTTTTGGGCCATCAGGTAGTTTCATTGGTATTTTTCTGAGAAATGTTAAATAATTGATAGGTTTTAAGATAGGTTTTAAACTAAGTCAGCAATCGATGGCTATGACTGTCGTTAATGTTGACGCAGACCACGCACGGCCATCTTGACGCCGCTAGCTGGGTAACAAATTAGACCTCCAAATTTGGGACGTTCTGGGCGCTGACTAACTAGCTCTAATTCATAACGGGAAAGAATAGTTGCTAATATAAGTTTCATTTCAAATAGAGCAAAAGTCCCGCCAATACAAACCCGAGAGCCGCCACCAAATGGGAAAAATTCGTAGGGAGAAAATTGTTTTTCTAAAAAGCGCTCTGGCTGAAATTCTTTTGGATTAAGGTATAAATCTTCGCGTTGATGAGTGGAATAAATATTACCAATAACTATTGTACCAGGATTCAACTTGTAACCCATCACCTCGACTGGAGACTCTACCAGCCTGGGAAATGTAAACAACTGAGTTGGGTAAATTCGTAAGGCTTCATTACAAACTGCGCTGAGGTAGGGTAGTGCAACAATGCTCATGGGATCTGGGTTTTCACCAAGGCTGTCTAGTTCTGATAGCAGGCGATGATGAATATAAGGTAAACGGTGAATCCAGTACAAAGACCAAGCGATCGCAGTTCCGGAAGCATCACCAGCTGCAAATATAGGCGATAATAAGAGGTCGCGTACTTCTTCATTACTTAGTGGTTGACCTGTTTCATCTTTAGCAAATATCAGATCGCTAATCATATCAACGCGTGAAAAATCTGCTTGCTTGCGACGTTCTTCCACCTCACTCAATAGCAATTGAAAAAGTTGTTGTCGAAGGTGAAGGAGAGAACCATATGGACTCCATCGACCTAAATCTCTTTCTCCAAAAATATTGCTAAGAATCTTATTTACTGGAGATTCTCCATGTCTAAGTGCAGACACAAATAAATGCTTAATTTTGTCATAGCGCTCTCCTCTATATAAACCCATTACAACTTCTATACCCACTCGCAAGGTAATATCTTCAATTATTGGGTATGCAACAAAATGCTTTGCGACTGCCTGTTGACTGATAATTTTTTCTGTAAGTTCGCATATACGTTGCCCACAGGCTTGCATCCGCGCTCCATGAAAACTCTGCATTAACAGTTTGCGTCGATTTTTGTGAATTAAACCATCAAGTTGGAGAACTCCTTGATTTCCTGTCATCAAGACGAACTCCGGGTTCAACTCACCCCCAGCTACAATTTCCTTGGTATTTGTAAAAATCTCCTTTATTGCTGAAGGATTACTGATATAAATTCTTGGTGTAAAGCCAAACATTAAAGTGACAATATCACCATAACGTTTGGAAATAGTATCCATATAGCCAAAGGGATCAGCCTTAAATTGTAGAGCTATCAACCAAGAAGGAGTTTTCGGTCCTGGAGGTAGTTTCATCAGCTTTTTTCACTCCCATTAATTATTTAGATCGCACACAGCATGATCGATACAAATTTTCAAACGTTTAGCTAATTCTTCAATATAAGGTTCTACGAAAATTGAAAAATGGTCGCCTGGAATTTCAATTATTTGTATAGGTTGATTTGAAAATTTCTCCCAACCTAGAAATGGATCGTCGGTATTCCATTCAGGGCTTTCAAAATCATGGATTATTTCCTCCTTTGCTCGGAATAAAGTCATTTTTTTTGGATAAATCTGCGGAATATAACCTCGCATAGCTTGGACATGAGCTTTAAACAGATTGTAATGGTGAAGAAAATCGTTAATTTCTGTATCGCTAAAGATGAACTTTGCTTTTTGATTAATAAAATGAAGTTGCTGATTTAATGGCAAATCTCGAAGTTCTTCAAAAGGTACTACAAAGTCTATATTATTATCGGTTTTTATTGATTCAGCGATGCGGAGTAAAAATTTTGCATCGTCATCGTCTGTAGATTCAATGGGTGTTTCTGATAGTATGGCATCGATGACAACTAATAAACTTACTGTTTGACCCTTATTTTGTAATTGTTGCGCTATTTCAAAAGCAAGTACACCGCCATAACAATGACCACCTAAAAGATAAGGGCCATTTGGTTGTATTTTACGAATTTCTTGGAGGTAGCGAGTTGCTGTCTCTTCTACTGAAATAATTTCTGGTTTGTCTTGTTCTAAGGTATCTTCCAAAGCGTAAAATTGATAATCTTCACCAAGTCTTCGGGATAAATTAAAATAGTGACTAATACCTCCACCAGCACCATGCATACAGAAAAAAGGTATCTTAGAACCAGAAGAATTAATTGCTACTAGAGGAGAATTAGAACTCTGACGGGCTGGCTGACTGACAATGCTTGCTAGTTTTTCAATTGTCGGGTTTTCAAAAAGAGTAGACAAGGGAAGATTATGCTCGAATCTGTCATGAATTTGAGCCATTAAGCGTACAGCTAAAAACGAGTGACCACCCAAGTCGAAGAAGTTATCTGTTACCCCAATAGGGTTAGTATTTAGGAGATTTTCCCAAAGTTTTACTAATGATAATTCTGTAAAATTCCGAGGAGCAACAAATGATTGGATAGTAGTTGATCGGATAACTTCATCAATTGGCAGAGAACGCTTATCTACTTTGCCATTAGGTGTAAGTGGGAGCTTATCCAGCACAACGAAAGCAGATGGCAGCATGTAATTAGGCAATTGATGCTGCAAATAGGACAAAAGTTGTGTAGTTAAATCCTGTTTATTTGTGACGACATAGGCAATCAAACGCTGATTTTCTTGAGCATCATTGCTGGCAATGACAACAGATTCTTGTACATCTGGATGTTGGGCGATCGCAGCCGTAATTTCATCCAATTCTACTCGAAAACCTCTAATTTTTACTTGTTCATCCTGACGACCCAAATACTCTAGACTACCATCGTTTAGATGACGCACAAAATCGCCTGTTTTGTAAAGCTTGGTTCCAGGAACAAAGGGGTTATCAATAAATTTTTCTTGAGTTAATTCCGGACGATGTAAATAACCCTTCGCCAATCCATCACCACCAATATAAAGTTCTGCAATCACTCCTATAGGTGTTAATTTTAAATCACGATTCAACACATAAATTTGAGTATTGTCAATAGCACTACCGATAGGGACACTGCTGGCTTGCTCTTGTAATAAACTAGTATCATAGTAAGTAGCGTTGGCGGAAACTTCTGAGGAGCCATAAAAGTTAATTAATTTTACAAATGGCATTAATTCTCGAAAAGTTTTAGCTAAGTTAATAGATAGTGTTTCCCCGCTAGTTATCCAAAGTTTTAGCTGCGATAATTTTTTGGTCAAATGACTGTAATTATCAACAAGTAAGCCTAGTAGTGAAGGTACAAGTATAATACGGCTTACTTTGTGATGTGCCAGAGCTTCTATAAATAGTTGCGGGTCTAGTATAGTTGCATTGCTGATAATTACTGTAGGAATTCCTTGAAGTAAAGGAGCAAAAATTTCCCATACAGAATCTACAAAACTAGTAGCTGTTTTTTGACAACAAACTTCTCCTTGCGTAAAAGGATAGGTTTTCCATAACCAGTGTAAGCCGTTGACTGTACCGCGATGAGTGCCAAGAACGCCTTTAGGTGTTCCAGTTGAGCCAGAAGTGTAGATAATATAGGCGAGATTATCGAGATTATCAAATAAATAAATGTTAATGGGATTTTCCGAACTTTCTTGAGCGATTTCATCTTTTTGGATATCTAAACAAACGGTTTTAGCCGAAGATAATGATAGTTTTTCTAATATCTCTTGCTTGGTAATTAACAGCGATGCTTGGGAATCAGAGAGCATGAAATTCAGGCGTTCCACTGGATAACTTGGATCGAGGGGAATGTATGCACCACCAGCTTTAAGAATAGCTAAAATTCCTGTCACTATCTCTATGGAGCGTTCCACACATAGGGCAACCAGCGTTTCTTTTGTTACACCCTGTTTTTGTAGATAATGTGCAAGTTGATTAACTTTGTGGTTAAGTTGACGATAAGTCAGTTTCTCAGACTGGCTAATTAACGCTAAAGAATCAGGTGTTAATTCTACTTGTTGCTCAAATAATTGATGCAAAGATGTATCTTGAGGATAATCAGCACTAGTTTGATTAAATTTAAATAATAGTTGTTCTTGCTCAGAAGCAGTTAGTAGTGACAACTCACTGATGCGCTGCTCTGGATTATCAACAATATTCCCTAACAATGTTTGGAAATTGTTGATAAATTGAGTAATCATTGTTGAATCAAAAATATCTGTATTGTACTCCAAAGACCCTGTTAACCCTTCTTGAGATTCAGATATCGACAAGAAAATATCTAGTTGAGCTGTTCCACTATCAAATTCCAAGGTACGTAAGGTTAATCCAGACACTTCCTGCACAGACGTTGGAGTATTTTGCAGGACAAACATGATTTCATAAAGTGGATTTCGGCTTAAGTGGCGTTCGGGTTGCAATTTTTCCACAAGCATCTCAAAAGGCAAATCTTGATGTGCATAAGCATCGAGAGTCACCTCACGGACTCGATGTAAAAATTCGCGGAAACTGGGATTACCACTGAGGTTATTACGTAACACCAAAGTATTAACAAATAAACCTAGCATCCCTTCTAATTCTGCGCGGTTGCGGTTGGCAATTGGAGAACCAATTAAGATATCTTCTTGGTCTGTGTAACAATATAATAATATGTTAAATGCTGCCAGCAAACTCATAAATAAAGTCGCGTCTTCTCGCTGGCTTAATTGTCTGAGTACGTCAGTTAGGGCTTTTGAGAATGTAAAGTACTGCTTGGCACCACTGAAAGTAGTAACCTTAGGTCGCGGACGGTATGTAGGTAATTGTAGTACAGGTAACTCAGCTTTGAGTTGTTGCTTCCAATAATTTAGTTGGGTTGCGAGGAATTCACCTTGGATGCGATCGCGTTGCCAAATTGCAAAATCTGCATACTGAATGGGGAGTTCGGGTAAGGGAGAAGGTTGATTTGTCAAGAAAGCAGCGTATAGCATTGACAGCTCGCGCAGGAACACACTACAAGACCATCCATCTGTAATAATGTGGTGCATGGTCACAAGCAAAATGTGTTCTTCTTCACTCAAGCGAAGTAAAGTTGCTCTGACTAAAAGTCCTTTAGCTAAATTAAAAGGTTTTTTCGCTGACTCTGCTACAAGTTGTTTAACCTCAGATTCCCAATCTTTACCAGACAAATGCTCAAGATTAATAATGGGTAAATCCCAAGTTAATTGGGGTGCAATCTCCTGTACTGGCTCTCCATTTACAACGCTAAAAGTTGTGCGCCAAACTTCATGACGTTTGAGAATTTCATTCAGACTTTGCTGAAGTACTTTAATATTCAGCTGTCCTTTGATATGAAAAGCGATGGGAATATTGTAGAAAGAACTCCCATGATAAAGCTGGTCAATAAACCACAGTCTTTGTTGAGAAAAAGATAAGGGAATATTTTTAAATACTTGACGTTTGGGGATAATATCAGCTTGAATATTTCCTCTCTTCCATTTTTCTAAAAGGGCTTTTTTCGCTGGTGATAAATTAAAGTCTTGTTTATCCATTGCCAAGAAATTATTAATATTTATTATTTTTAGTTTTTTAGCTAAATTTTGACTTGCCGCTTAATAAAAATTCTCATTCCCAAACTCTTGATTCAGATAACTATACTGTTATCAAAAGCTTATTAAGTGACAAGTCCTATCATCAAAAAAATTAATTTTGACTTAGCCACTAATCTCTGCAATTATACTATGGCGTCAGGGATGGTTTTCGACAAACGAAGCAATCTTCACCTGCTGGAGTAGGGTCTCCAAAATCTTTGCTATCATACTGATTAATTTCTATAAAGCCCACATTTTCTAAAGCCGACTGAATTTCTGATGAGAAATAATTTTTTTCCAGTAGAGTACTGTCCGAACGCTCCCAAATTCCATTTATCAATTCAAACGTGGTGGACTTGAGTTCCCGTATCCTTTCTTCTGGGTTGTATTTGCCTTTTTCAACATAAACATATTTATCATTGACATCACATATATTGTAATCTTGTAGAAAACTATCACGCAATACACTGTCCCCAGTTACTATGGCGAACACAAAAATACCATTATTATGCATCGCCGCATATACGTTTCGGAAGACAGTTGTCAATTCTTCAAGGTTTAGAATGAAGCCGAGAGTGTTTCTTGAAAAAACTGCATCATAGGTAGGTAGCGACTCAAAATTACGTATATCACTAAGAATAAATTTACTTTCAGGTGCATTTATTTGGGCGTGGTGCAATAGTTTTTCAGAACAATCAAGTCCAGTTGTTTGATAACCTCTTATATGAAACTGTTGGACTAACTGTCCGTTAGCGCAACCAATGTCGAGAATATGTGTTCCTTTAGAGAGGTGTTTTAGCATTAATTGTTCTAAAATTAGTGCTATACTTTCCGCCTCGGAAGTGACACCTATAGCGTTATATACCGAAGCAATAGGATCATGATTTCCATCATTATTGGCTAAAGACATAAACTATTTTTCCTTTCCTATTTATAGATAAGATTTAAAATCAACTATTTTGGAAAACTGATAACAAAAGAACTGCTTCTTCTTCAGATAATTCTTCGATTTTTTCCAACAGAAGTTGTTCAACTATTTCTGCTTGTTTGGCTGGTATCATTGCTTCAAATAAAATATCACGTAGTGGTAAGTCTACAGGGAATTTGGTTCGCAATCGAGAAACTAATTGAGTTGCAATCAGTGAGTCGCCTCCTAACTCATAGAAGTTATCGTAAATACCAATTTCTGCAATCCCAAGTACCTCTTGCCATATTTCTGTAATTTGTTTTTCCAACTCATTTGTCGGAGCAACATAGGAATTACTAAGGCTAGGTCTAGAGTAGTGTGAAGATAAATCTAATTGATTAGTTGATGTTGAAGTTGCCAGAGAGTTGAGGCTAAATATATGATTCTTTCTTATATTAATATCTACTTTAGAAAGAATAATTTGAGTTCCTTCTCTTAAAGAAAATACTCGTTTAAATAGTTCTACAGTTTCTGTTTGGGTAATATCTAATTTTGACCCAGATACTTGAGCAAGTGTTGTTTCTTCTTGGTTAGTATTCAGTTGTAATTTATCCCAATTTATAATATACCACGGAAAAGAATTATTCCTGTTGTGTCGGTTAGTAAAGGTGTCAATGGATTGATTAGCTGCTGAATATAAGCCTAATCCAAATCCTCCTAAAATGGAAGATAAAGAAGAAAAAATAATACAAAAATCTAATTTTATATTTTGTAAGACTTGTTCTAATACTGTAATCTTACAAAGTTGGGAGTCTAAAAGTTTTTGTAATTCTATTTTACCAATTTCTGGAATGGAACCAAATATATTTTCGCGTTTTATTCCAGTTGAATAAATGACCCCATTAATTTGTCTAATATTTTCAGATGCAAGACTTTGAGACATTTGCTCATAATTAGTTGTATCTGCACGCATTACCAAAACTTTTGCACCTAATTTTTCTAATACAAGCAATTGTTGAATTTTGCAACTCACTTCATCTTCTTGAGTGTGAGATTCCAGCCATTGCGAGAAATCGTCTTTTTCTGGGAAGCTAAAATCCTCAATAAATATGAGTTTTGCTTGAAAAGTTTTTGCTAAATATTCTGCAAGCACAACTTCAATACTTTCTAAACCGCCAGTAAACAGGTAAACACCTTGTTTTCTCAATGGTGTTTTTTCGTTAACTACTGACTCTAAGCGAACTGGCTCAAACGTTTGTACCCAACGGTAGCGATCGCGATAAGCAACTACCATGTCTGAGGATACAGAGGTCAACTCATCCAAAAGTTGGTCAATAATATTACTCTCACAATCTTCTTGTCCTTTTTCTGCGTCTTTGCGATTAGTTAAAGCAATATCGATACATCGACAAGTAATATTAGGATACTCTTGAGGGATGACTTTACATAAACCTAATATGGCTGCTTTCTCTGTGTCCAGTTTTTCGTTACCATTAACCTCTTGGATATTGTTCGATACAACCAAAACTTGTAAGCGATCGCTAATTTTCAGCTTACTAAGGCTCTGCATTAAAAATAGTAAACTGTTTAATTCTAAATAATTCCATTTTTGACGGGTTTCAACATAGCTTACGCTCCAGAAATAAGCAATATTTTCTGGAGTTTGACCTGATAATACTAATTCTTTTAGTAAGGTATTGTAGTCTTCACTTATATATGGATTAATTGTATAAATACCCTCACTTAACTTACTAAAATACTCTCCTTTTTTAACAAAAATAGTATTTTTATTTTGATTTTTTAACACACCAATTACTTTTTTCGCCATTCCCAAATCATCCACAAAAAATAGCCATTTTTGTTGTGCAGATTTTATTGAATAAGAGGATGAATTATGCAGTAAAGAGCGCTTCCATGAAGGAATATAAAACCAGTCAGCAATATCTTGTTTATGATCTAATGTTATTAATTTTGTATTTACTGAAGTGGATGGGGATTTCGCATCAATCCAGTACCTTTGTCGTTCAAAGGGGTAAGTAGGCAAAGGCAAACGATGACGCTGCTCATGGGTATAAAATCCCGACCAATCTATTTCGACACCAGAAAGCCACAAGCGACCTAATGTTTGCAACAACCAAGCAACATCCGATTGCTGTTCTTTAACATGGCGTAATGAAGTCAATACCTGTTGCTTGGCATTTCCATCCAAATGCTGTGTCGTTAATGTACTTAAAGTTCGCCCTGGTCCCACCTCCAGAAAAACACCTTCAAATTCCTGTATAAGTTGGGATATCCCATCTGAAAATCTTACAGTTTCTCGTAAATGTTGACACCAATAATCGGGATTTGTCGCTTGCTCTTTACTAATCCAACTACCAGTTACATTAGAAATAAAACGGATGCGTGGTGGATTCAGTTTGACTGTTTTTATCGCCTGAATAAATGCTGACAATATTGGCTCCATCATCACAGAATGAAACGCATGAGATGTATGTAACAGCTGACATTCAACTTCTTGAGAGGATAATTGCTTTTCTAGGGCTGCAACTGCTTCGTTTGTTCCGGAAACTACACAAGAAGATGGGCTGTTAATCGCTGCGATTTGTAGAGATGTTTTATACAACGTTTGTGCAGACAGCAGCAACTGCACATCTTTTTCTGGCAGCCTGATTGCCAGCATACTCCCAGAGGGCAACTGTTGCATCAACTGTCCTCTTTTTGCCACAATTTTTAAGGCATCCTCTAGAGAAAATACATCTGCAATGGTTGCAGCGACATATTCCCCAATACTATGACCAATCATTGCTTCTGGTCGCACACCCCAAGACATTAATAACTGAGTCAGGGCGTACTCTGTAACGAATAACGCGCTTTGGGTGAGGGCTGTTTGTTGTAGTTGCAAACAAGCTGCTTGAGTATCTTCTTCTCTGGGATAAAGTAGGGAACGGATATCAATACCTAGATGAGATTGCAAAATCACAGCGCAAGTATCTACATGTTTTTTAAACGTCGGTTCGACTTCATACAGTTCCCGACCCATGTTTGCATATTGTGACCCTTGTCCTGAAAACATCAAGATGACTGGCTGTTCTCTATGCTCTTGACATACAGTAAAAATCCGTTCCTGCGCCTGTGTTGCCAATAAGTTTACAGCATCTTGAACACTCTCACACACCAAAATTCGGCGATGGTTAAAAGCTCTACGACCCACTTTTAGAGTGTGAGCAACATTAGCTAAATTTATATCTGGATATTGTTTTAAATACGTAACCAAATTTTCAGTCGCAGTATCTAAGGCTGTGCTAGTTTTGGCTGATAATAATATCAATTGCCAAGGTCTAGAGTCATCAAAATATTTAATGTAAGGGGCTTCTTCCAGAATCAGATGGGCATTAGTTCCACCAAAACCTAAGGAACTAACTCCTGCTCTACGGGGAGTATTGTTAGCTTTCCACTCGGTAAGTTTAGTATTAACGTAGAAGGGACTGTTGGCAAAATCAATCTCAGGATTGGGAGCTTCAAAATTTATACTAGGAGGTATTTGTTTATATTTTAATGCTAGGACAGTTTTGATCAGACTTGCAACACCAGATGCTGTGTCTAGATGTCCAATATTTGGTTTTACTGAACCTACAGCGCAGAAGCCATTTCTTCGCGTAAAAGCACGAAAAGCTTTAGTGAGCGCAGCAATTTCTACTGGGTCTCCAGCAGCTGTTCCAGTTCCATGAGTTTCGATATAGGAAATATCATCAGCATCTATTCCGGCATTTGCCAGAGCCTCTACAATAACTTCAGCCTGGCCATTTACACTAGGTGCTGTATAGCTAACTTTTAAAGAGCCATCATTGTTGATTGCTGAACCTTTAATAACTGCATGAATGTAATCTCTGTCTGCTATTGCATCTTTTAATCTTTTTAAGACGACTATTCCCAGTCCACTGCCGAAAATAGTACCCTGTGCTTTAGCATCAAAGGCTCGACAATGACCATCAGGAGACAAAATTCCGTCCTCTTCATATAAGTAACCTGACTTTTGTGGAACTATAATCGTAACCCCACCTGCTAAAGCAATATCACACTCTTCATCAAGTAAACTTTTGCAGGCTAAATGTACAGCAACTAATGAAGTAGAACAGTAAGTTTGGATACCTATACTTGGCCCTTTTAAATTTAATTTATACGATATATTGGTCGTCAAAAAGTCTTTGTTTAGAGTATAGTTATTGGAAATATTTATTAAATTAACGTTTTCATATATATTGTGAAAAAAGTAACTATTTGTACTTACGCCAGCGTAAACCCCAATCAAACCTTCATAGGTTTCTGGATCGTATCCAGCATTTTCAAGAGCTTCCCAGGCACATTCTATGAATAGGCGATGTTGGGGGTCCGTTACTTCAGCTTCTTTAGGGCTGCAACCAAAGAACCTAGCATCAAAATACTCAATATCTTCTAATACAGGTGCTGCTTTAACATAATTGAATTCGTTTAAAACTTCCTCTTCAATATTTAAATCTACTAAGTCATGATTGGAAAAAAATGAAATAGATTCAACACCATTTTGAAGATTATGCCAAAAATCATCAATATTTTTTGCTCCAGGAAAACGACCAGACATTCCCACTATTGCTATATCTATATTTGCTGTTTGTTCTTGTTTTATATTGGTATTCATAATTTCCCGATCTAGATAAATTAACTGAAGCTAACATATTTTAGTTACTTTTTATTTTCATCTGTCTTCTTTTCTGTCCTCGGCTTAGTCTTTGTTCAAAAGTATTTTCCTGAGATTCTTCAGGGGTAAAAATCTTTGCCATAGAACTGATGTTCGGACATTCATAAAGTTTGGCAACAGAAATATTTACATTAAATACCTTATTTAATGTTGCAATAAGTTGAATACCTATCAGCGAATCCCCACCAAGTTCAAAAAAATTATCATGGATTCCTATCCTTTCAATGCCAAGGATTTGTTGCCAAATTTCAAATAGCTGTTGCTCAATTTTATTTCGAGGAGCAACATAATCATTACTTAATTCCGGTCGAGGATATTTTGAGTTAGATAGATTGGCAGTTTCTAAAAATTCTAGGGATTGTATTTGTTTGGAAGAATTATAATGTTTGAGTTTGTTTAAGAAGTCAGAGGTAGATATTACAACTTGAGATATTGTACTTCCCAAAGTACGTAGAAAAACCTCTACACCCTCATTAGGTAATATGCCTTGTTTAAGCTCTTCTATTCGTGATTCTTGGAGGTGTTGAGGAATTCCTGTGTTTACAGCCATTCCAACTTCTTGCCAAGTATCCCAGTTGATACTTGTAGTAAATGTATCATATTTTGAGGCATTACGGTGAGCAAAGGTATCAAGAAAAGCATTTGCTCCACAATAGTCTACTTGTCCAAAATCCCCTAAAATTGAGGTGCTTGATGATACTAGAATAAAGAAATCTAACTGAATCTCTTTGACAAGTGAATCAATAACTACTGTACCCTTGACTTTCGGAGCCAGAATACTTTCTGCTTCTGCTTGAGTTTTTCGCTGAATAACACCGCTTCCAGGAACTCCAGCTGCATGGATAACACCGTTTAACTGACCAAATTGCTGTTGAGTTTGAGCAATGATACTTTGCATTTTTTCGATGTTGCTTACATCAGTACTCACCACTAAAACTTCTGCACCTAAGTCTTCGATTTCTTGAACTTTGCGAATTTTGTAGCTAGTCCTATCAGTTTCATCGTGGGTAGCAAGCCATTGAGACCATTCGTCTTTTTTGGGTAAACCAGAACGTCCTATCAATACTAGTTTTGCTTGTACAGTTCGAGCCAAGTATTTTGCCAAAACAAGTCCAATACCTCCGAGTCCACCTGTAATTAAATAGACTCCTTTTTCTCTTAGTCGAGGCTTTTCGATTTTAGCTTTATCGAAGCGTACAGCTTCAAAAGTTTGTACCCAACGGTTCAAACCTCGATAAGCAATGAGTTTTTCCGAATCAGGAACTATCAGTTCCGCCAGCAATTGTTCTACAAGTTTTTCTTCTTGCCAATTTCGTTGTTTTGCAAGTATAACATCAATACTACGACAGTTTATATTTGAATATTCTTGAGATATGACTTTAATTGGCCCAAGTAAAGTAGCTTTCTCCGGACAAAGTACTTCATTGCCCGTTACTGACTGTAGGTCGTTAGAAATAACTGTAATTTGAAAATCATTACTAGTTTCTAGTTTTCCTAAAGCTTGAGCAAGATATAGCAGGCTGTAAAATCCTATTGTTTGAGCTTTTTCAACTTTTTCAATTTCTAATTCTTCGTCACTACTAGGTGTAACATTCCATAAATGAACAATCGTTTTTGGCAAATTATTTTGCTTATAAAGCTCATGGAGTAAAATATCGTAGTCATAATTATTTTTCGGATTGATAGTATATTGAGATTCACTTAGTATGGTAAAACTCTCACCAACTTTTACAGTAATTACATCCTGGTTTTGTGTTTCTAATTGTTTGACCAATTTACTACCCAAGCCACACTCATCGATAAACACCAAAGTACAGGACTTCTCAGATGCTAATTCTTGATGTTCAAGTTGTAATGGGGGCAAAGAAGGCTTCCAAAAAGGGATATAAAACCAGTCGGCTATATCAGGTTTTTTACCCAGTGATACTGGAGTGTGACGCTCATCTTGTCCTTGCTTGTTAGGTTCAATCCAGTACCTTTGTCGTTCAAAGGGGTAAGTAGGCAAAGGCAAACGATGACGCTGCTCATGGGTATAAAATCCCGACCAATCTATTTCGACACCAGAAAGCCACAAGCGACCTAATGTTTGCAACAACCAAGCAACATCCGATTGCTGTTCTTTAACATGGCGTAATGAAGTCAATACCTGTTGCTTGGCATTTCCATCCAAATGCTGTGTCGTTAATGTACTTAAAGTTCGCCCTGGTCCCACCTCCAGAAAAACACCTTCAAATTCCTGTATAAGTTGGGATATCCCATCTGAAAATCTTACAGTTTCTCGTAAATGTTGACACCAATAATCGGGATTTGTCGCTTGCTCTTTACTAATCCAACTACCAGTTACATTAGAAATAAAACGGATGCGTGGTGGATTCAGTTTGACTGTTTTTATCGCCTGAATAAATGCTGACAATATTGGC
The DNA here is from genome assembly GCF_964245445.1 of uncultured Nostoc sp. Lineage (GTDB taxonomy): Bacteria > Cyanobacteriota > Cyanobacteriia > Cyanobacteriales > Nostocaceae > Nostoc. Next base: position 31,470 of record NZ_CAXTNE010000006.1, on the reverse strand, counting down.
TCCATCATCACAGAATGAAACGCATGAGATGTATGTAACAGCTGACATTCAACTTCTTGAGAGGATAATTGCTTTTCTAGGGCTGCAACTGCTTCGTTTGTTCCGGAAACTACACAAGAAGATGGGCTGTTAATCGCTGCGATTTGTAGAGATGTTTTATACAACGTTTGTGCAGACAGCAGCAACTGCACATCTTTTTCTGGCAGCCTGATTGCCAGCATACTCCCAGAGGGCAACTGTTGCATCAACTGTCCTCTTTTTGCCACAATTTTTAAGGCATCCTCTAGAGAAAATACATCTGCAATGGTTGCAGCGACATATTCCCCAATACTATGACCAATCATTGCTTCTGGTCGCACACCCCAAGACATTAATAACTGAGTCAGGGCGTACTCTGTAACGAATAACGCGCTTTGGGTGAGGGCTGTTTGTTGTAGTTGCAAACAAGCTGCTTGAGTATCTTCTTCTCTGGGATAAAGTAGGGAACGGATATCAATACCTAGATGAGATTGCAAAATCACAGCGCAAGTATCTACATGTTTTTTAAACGTCGGTTCGACTTCATACAGTTCCCGACCCATGTTTGCATACTGTGACCCTTGTCCTGAAAACATTAAGATGACTGGACAGTGACCTGGCTTGTGGTGGTGACTAAAAGTACGTTGTGGGTATTGGCTGTTAAGCGATTTCACTGCATCATTTGGGTCTTGGCAAATCACGATGCGGCGATAGTCAAAAGCTCGACGACCTACTTGTAGGGTGTAAGCGATATCTTGTAGGGGAATATCGGGGTTTTGCTCTAAATAATCACGCAGTTGTGTTGTTGCAGTGTCTAAAGCTTTGCTGGTTTTGGCTGAGAGCAACAACAATTGCCACGGACGGGAGTGTAGAGACGCAACTTGGCGCGTCTCTACTGGAGCTTCTTCCAAAATAACATGGGCATTAGTCCCGCCAATACCAAAAGAACTCACACCTGCTCTGCGGGGTGTTCCGTTAGTTTTCCACTCGGATAATTTGGTATTGACGTAAAAGGGGCTATTGGCAAAGTCTATCTGTGGATTTGGCTCTCGAAAGTGCAAACTTGGAGGTATTTTTTTATGTTTTAATGCAAGGACTGTTTTAATTAAGCCTGTTACACCAGCTGCTGTATCCAAATGTCCAACATTGGTCTTTACTGAACCAATAGCACAAAAACCTTTTTTATTTGTGCTAGCACGAAAAGCTTGTGTGAGAGCTTTAATTTCAATCGGGTCTCCTAAGATAGTTCCTGTACCGTGCGTTTCTACATAAGAAACAGTCTCAGGTTCGACTCCAGCTAAAGCTAAAGCTTCTAAAATAACTTTCCTTTGACCATCAACACTAGGGGCTGTATATCCAACCTTTAAAGAGCCATCGTTATTAACAGCTGATCCCTTGATTACTGCATAAATAAAATCACCATCAGCAATAGCATCCTCTAATCTTTTCAAGACTACTACACCTAAACCACTGCCACCATTAGTTCCTTTCGCTTGAGCGTCAAAAGCTCGACAATGACCATCAGGAGAATGAATTCCTCCTTGTTGATAGTGGTAACCAGTTTTTTGCGGCACTCCAACGCTAACACCTCCTGCTAAAGCCATATCACTTTCACCATTTAGTAAACTTTGGCAAGCTAGGTGGACAGCAACCAATGATGTGGAACAGGCTGTCTGAACATTGATACTTGGCCCTGTTAAGTTTAATTTGTAAGAAATTTGTGTTGAGAGAAAATCCTTATCATTCCCAATAGTAATACTGCCTTCTGATTCCATTAAATCCCGATGGGAATATAAGTTTGATAGCAGGTAGGAACTGGCAGCAAGACCAGCAAAAAGACCTATTTGACCGCTATAAGTTTCCGAGTTATAGCCAGCATTTTCTAAAGCTTCCCAAACACTTTCCATAAAAAGACGGTGTTGTGGGTCTGTAAGTTCAGCTTCTCTGGGGGAAAAACCAAAAAATGAAGCATCAAATAACTCTATATCTTCTAATATACCGCTTGCCTTCACGTAATTAGGTTCGTTAAGCAATGATCGATCTACCCCAGCAGATATTAGTTCTTCATTAGTGAAAAAAGAAATTGACTCTATGCCATCTTGCAGGTTTTTCCAAAAGCTATCAATTTCATTTGCTCCCGGAAAACGACCTGCCATACCAATAATAGCAATTTCATCTCGATCATTATCATTTAAGCTATGAATAGAATTATTGGTTATATCCATAAGTCAAAATATTATAATAAATATTTTTTGTCTAATAGCAAGTTGTTCAATATGAAAGTGAAATTTCAGAAGCAATCTGAATTTGGTCATTTAAAACAGCCTCAATATCTTCTTCAGTCGTTAATGGATTAGCAATTACTGCACGCATGGCAATTATAGGAATTTCTTTGTCCAAGCTGATAGTTATTTTCGTTGTTCGTGAGATAAAAGTGCGACCGATATGACGCTGCATCTTTTGTAAATATTCATTACAATCATTAATAATTTGATTATCTGTTTCTGTTAACTGTGTTTTGGCAATCAGCCCTCTAAATTGCTCTGGAATATAGCGATAGATTAACAAATTAGTATCAGGTTCTGCCAACAATTCAAATTCAGGCATCGCCGAAATCCGAGCAGCCATGTATTGAGTTTTGCGGATTCCTTCATCAATTAAAAACTCATATCCCTTAAGCCCAATTAGTTTTAGACCAGCGTGTAAAAATAAAGCCATGCCCGGCCGAGAACCTTCTAAAGCACGTTTACCTAAATCAAACGATCCCTTACGCATGGTATAGCTAGCCTGTTTTTCGATTGAAGAAGCTAGATAGGGGTTGCGGAAAAAGACCATACCAATACCCATTGGCAAATACAGTTGTTTATGTCCATCAATAGTGACTGAATCAGCTTTTTCTATACCAGCAAGCTTATACCGATATTGTTCAGAAAAAATCAGTGGGCCACCCCAAGCAGCATCTACGTGAAAATGAGCATTGGCTTCTTGTGCAATCTCCGCAATATCTTTAAGGGAATCAACTCCACCTGAATCTGTCGTGCCAGCAACCCCTACAATTGCGATAATTAGTAAGTTTTGGTTACGACAGTCTATAACAGTTTGGCGCAGTGCTTGTAAGTTAACTCGATTATTACAGTCAGCAGGAATTCTTATCAAACTATGAGTACCAATGCCCATCAAATCCGCAGCTTTATCAAAAGAGTAGTGCATCAAGTCAGAGCCAATAATTACTGCTCCTTTGTAGCCATAGAAATCTAGAGCAGCTGCTAAACCTTCTTTTTCTACGCCGAGAAATCCATCTTTTGGCCCTAGTGAAGCATTTCGCGCGCACCAAAGTGCTGAGATATTCGCCACTGTTCCACCAGAAACTAAGATTCCTAGTGTACTGAGGTTATTTTGAATATGTTGAGTGTAGAAACCGTCAGAGAAATTATAAATCTGTCGATGCAACATAGCCAAAGCCTCACGTTCACAGAAGGTGAGGGCTTTAGCTGTCTCTATTTTGACGGCGTTTTGATTCATTGCCGTCATGAGTTTAGCCAAAGGGCGTACAAAACTAGGAAGTGCCGAGGTCATGTGACCAATAAATCGTGGCGAAGATGTATGTATTGAATGAGCAACAAGATTATTGCCTATGTACTTAAGATAGCCCTCAAAATTAGTGGGCTGAACTGGAATTTTACTATCAGAAAACTTTTCTAATAGTGAGTCTAAATCAATGTTGGTATTAGAGTCAATATTGCTTAAAAAATCTTGAGAAATATTATCAGTTATTTCATCTATTTGTTTTTCAATAGAGTTTACCTGATTGAATGAAGCAAACATTTGCATTACTTGCTCTTCTATCCCATCATGTAATACCTGTTCAGATTCAAAAAGGTAATTCTTGTTTAGCATTTCTTGGCTGCTCGATGTCATATTGTGTTTGTTGCAATAAATTTTTATACTTCATTTTTGAAATAAGAAGGTTTTGCCTTCTTTTTTTTAAGTGTTATGAACACTTTCTAAAATGTTTGATTTTATAGGGTATCCATCTTCTAGCGATCGCTCTTATTTCTTCAATACCTTGTTGAGACTAAATATCTTTTTGCTTTGTTGCTTCTCGATACTGTTTTCTAACTTGTTTTCGCCGCTGTACTGAAGCCGTTCTGCTCTCTGGATGATGAGCAGCTAGTAAAACAGGTGTTTCTTCGCTAGATTCCTGACTAAAATATTTAGCCAAGTGACTTACAGTCGGATATTCAAACATATCAACTAAGGTGAAATATCGCTGAAATACTTTTTGCAACTTGCTATGAACTTGAATTAATAGCAATGAATGACCACCAAGTTCAAAGAAATTGTCATAAATTCCTACGTCCTCAACATTCAGTATTTGTTGCCATATACTAGCAATAGTTTTTTCTATTTCGGTTTGGGGTGGCTGATAAGCTGCTTCTAATTTAGGTCTTGTCGTACCAGGTGCAGGCAATGCTTGGCGATCAACCTTACCATTAGGTGTAAGTGGTAGTGCATTTAGCATCACGAATGCTGACGGCATCATGTAGTTCGGCAGCTTCGCCTCTAAATGCTGCCGTAATTGAGACACAACTGCTGATGTTTGCTCTTTTACAACATCAGATGTATTAGCAACTACATAAGCCACTAACTGCTCGTAGTCTGACACATCTTTCCTAGAAATCACTGTTGCTTCCATAACAGATGGATGTTCGTTGATGAGTGCTTCTATTTCCCCTAGCTCAATACGGAAGCCCCTAATTTTTACTTGGTTGTCAATACGATCGCTAAATTCAATTTGACCATCGCTGCGGTAGCGTACCCGATCGCCTGTTTTGTAAAGACGAGAACCTGGGCGATCGCTAAAAGGATTTGGTATAAACTTCTGAGCTGTTAGTCCTGGTTGGTGCAGATAACCTCTGGCTACGCCAATTCCTCCAATGTACAATTCGCCCCAAACACCGATGGGAACCGGTTGTAAATCAGTATTTAACACATAGGTTTGCATATTAGCGATCGCTCGTCCAATGGGAACTTCGCGCTCCACTTTTACCAGTTCTTTGGTTCTTGCAAAGTTGCAAACCGTAGCGCTAACCGTAGTTTCTGTCGGACCATAAGCATTTACTAGCCTTATCTCTGGTTTTACTTTTTGTTGCCAGGTGAGAACCTTATCTGGGGAAGCTTTTTCGCCACCAATAATAACTAGGCGCAGTGATTCTGGTAACTTTAATTCTGATGTTGAAAGTTCAGAAGTTAGCTGATGCCAGAAGGCAGTAGGTATGTCTAAAACAGATATACACTGTTGTTGGCATTTTTCCAATAAAGCTGGTATTGAAGCCAGCATATCATCGGTTCGCAGTACCAAGGTTGCGCCATGCAGCAAACAAGAAAAAATTTCTTCGCAAGCAACATCGAAGCTGATAGAGGCAAATTGCAAGATCCGGTCTTGTGCTTGTAGTTCGTACTCTGCGATCGCTGCTTGGACAAAGTTTACCAAAGACTGATGTTCAATAGTAACACCTTTAGGTGTGCCAGTAGAGCCTGATGTATAAATCACATAGACTAGATTTGCAGGGGTGGTTTGATTTACAGGGTTTTGTTTGATTGCTGATGATCCGGCTTGCCAATTAATATCGTCATCTAAGCAGATGACTTTTGCTGTATGTGGTGGTAATTGTGCCAGTAGGTACTGTTGTGTAAGTAATACTGTAAGTGGAGCATCATTTAGCAGCAGTGCCAATCGCTGCTGTGGATAGGTTGGATCGATCGGTACATAGGCTCCCCCAGCTTTGAGGATGGCTAATATCCCAATTATCATCTCGATTGATCGCTCTACACAAATCCCGACTAATACTTCTGGTTTTACTCCTAAAGTTTGTAAATAATATGCTAGTTGATTGGCTCTGGCGTTGAGTTCGCAGTAGCTCAACTGTTGGTCTTCAAACACCACTGCGATCGCATCAGGTGTACGTTCTACTTGAGCCTCGAATAACTGATGGATGCATTGATCTTGAGAATATTCAACCTGAGTTTGATTCCATTCCACAAGTAACTGATGTCGCTCATGTTCTGTTAAGAGCGATAACTCACCAAGACGTTGCTGTGGATTGGTGGACATACCCTCTAGCAAAGTCTGTAAATGTCCTAGCATCCGGGTGATAGTGTCAGTGTCGAAGCGATCGCTGTCATCGCAAGTAATATTGAGCAACAACTCCTCACCTGGATTCACGCTTAGGGTTATCGGATAGTTAGTCTTTTCAAAGCTATGAAATTCCTCTATCTCCAAATTTATATCCCTCTGCCGTAAGGAAGGATCTACAGCATAGTTCTCAAAAACTACTATACTCTCGAACAGAGATACACCTTTGGAAACTTCGCTCCATTCTTGGACTTTCACTAATGGACAATACTCGTATTGCCGTGCTTCAACTAGTTGATCTTTGATTTTCTGAAGCCAAGGCAAAAGAAATTCTTTGGGTGATACTTGTACTCTAATCGGTAACATGTTGATAAACAGCCCTACCATAGACTCGGCTTGAGGTAAAGTAGGGGGACGACCAGAAGTTACTGCCCCAAAAACTACGTCTTCTTGACCACTGTAGCAGCTCAATAGCAAAGCCCAGGCTCCCTGTACTAGAGTGTTCAGCGTTAACTGGTGTTGCTTTGCTACAGACTGCAATGCTGCTGTTGTTACTACAGAAAGTTTAACTTCTCGCTCGTCATAGCCATCTGTTTGAGTCAGTAATTTTCTAGTTCCTTGATTCACCGATAGCTGTGTCGGAGTGGTAAAACCTTTAAGCATCTGTCGCCAGAAAGTCTCAGCTTCAGATAGGTTTTGTTGCTGTAGCCAGACAATGTAATCTCGATACGGGCGAATTGATTCTAAGTATAAATCTTGACCATTGCTGAAAGCTTTGTAACAAGCAAGGACTTCTTTAAAAACTAAGGCAACAGACCAGCCATCTAGCAACAGATGATGATGACTCCAGGTAAAGTTATAGGAAATATCTGAAAGCTGAATCAGTGTTAAGCGCATCAATGGTGGCTGCTTAAGTTCAAAGCCACTAGAGCGATCGCTTTGTAAGAAAAGTTCTAACTTTTGTTGTTGTTCTTCTGGGGAGAGATCCTGCCAATTATACTCGTGCCACGGTAAAGCCACCTGTCGATGCACAATTTGTACTGGTTCTTTTAAGCCTTCCCAAACAAAGCAGGTTCGGAGAATGGAATATTGTTCTACAATATGCTGCCATGCCCGATGAAAGGCTGTAACGTTGAGCTTTCCGTGGAGAGTCCAGCTAAATTGTTCAAAATAGATGCCAGATTTAGGATCTGCAAGACTATGGAACAGAATGCCCTGCTGCATAGGCGAGAGGGGATAAAAATCTTCAATGTTTTTATTTTGCACACCCATGTTAGATATCCCCCATAGCTGCTGTAATGGCATCGAGATCGGTTTGATCCCATTGGCTTTGCTGAAAATCTGCGAAATCGGAAGGGGTAAAACCACCTGCATTGGGAGATAGGCAATGAGCAATCAGCGATCGCAGTTCCTCAATAAACCTCTGAGCAAGTACTTCAATCGTGGTTTGTCGATGCAACTGACTACTGTAAAACCAACTCATTTCCAAATTTCCTTGATAAATACCACCGTTAATTTCCAGTAAATGAGTTCGTTTACTTTGCAAATTTTTAGTAGAACCACTCGATTCCTGCGCGAAGCTAAATAAAGATGATTCTGGTAAAACTTGATCGAACTGTCCTAAATAGTTGAAAGCAACTTCAGCCTTTGATGAGGAAAATTGTTCAGCTATTTTTTTGTCCTGACAAAGATAGCGCAGTAATCCATAGCCAATACCTCGATTCGGAATTGCTCGTAGCTGCTCTTTTATTGACTTCAAGACTTTTCCTTGCTCGTTGGCATTTTCCAGCTTTAGGTGTACTGGGAAAATAGTTGTAAACCAACCGATAGTCCTCGATAAGTCCACATCCTCAAAGATTTCTTCTCGCCCATGCCCTTCCAAGTCAATTAGTAGAGAATTTTCTCCCGTCCAGTGATTAAACGTTAGTATAAGTGCTGTTAACAATACATCATTAATTTGTGTTTGGTAAGCTGCTGGCACTTGTTGCAGCAAACTTTGGGTTTCTTCTACAGACAGCGATACCGATACCATAGAAGTGGTTTCTTCTATATTATTTCCATCAGGAAAATCTCTTGGTATAGACGAAACTGATTGATATTGTGTTCTCAGCCAAAAGTCTAGCTCTGAAAGTAGTGCTGAAGCTTGTGCATATTTTTGTAGATGGCTAGACCATTGTTTGTAAGAAGTTGTTTTGGGTGGCAACTTAATTACTTTGCCTTGACTAATTTGCTGGTAAGCTGTTTGAAAATCTTCAATTAAAATTCGCCAAGAGACACCATCAACAGCTAAGTGGTGAATAATCCAAAGCAAGCGGTTGGGTTGATTGTCGCCCAAGTTGAAAAGCGCAACCTGGAATAACGGCCCTTGTGACAGATTTAAGCTAGCTTGAAGTTTAGTTGCTGCTGCCTCTATTGCTGGCGATTGTCGATCTTTTGGTAGTGCTGAGAAATTAAAGCATGTCAGTGGTATTACATCATCAGGACTAACAATAAGTGCTTGAGTACTAAATTCCTCTTGTATAAATCGTAAACGTAGTACATCATGATGTATTTGTAGAAACTTTATAATTTTCTCTAAAACCACAGGGTCAATATTCTGCTTGCTTTCTAAGAATACAGCTTGATTCCAATGGTGTGGTTCTGGTTGCTTTTGTTCAAAAAACCAGTGCTGAATAGGTATTAGCTCTAGCGCTCCAGTTAAAACTCCTTGTTCAGCTTGAATTTTCTGAGTTGCACCAATTACTGTCGCTAATTGGGCAATAGTTTGGTACTGAAACATCTGTTTAGGAGTTAGGTGCAGCCCTGTTTGGTTGGCTTTGGATATTACTTGAAGGCTAAGAATCGAATCCCCACCTAATCCAAAAAAGTTGTCGTTTATACTTATATTTTTCAGGCCTAATACTTCTGTCCAGATCACAGCCAACTGCTTTTCAAGGGTTGTCTGCGGTGCTACTAGTTCTTTGTCTTCAGGTCTAGCTGTATCAGGTGTAGGTAGTGCCTTACGGTCAACCTTACCATTAGGTGTTAATGGTAGTGCTGATAATATCACAAAAGCTGCTGGCACCATATAGCTTGGCAACTTTGACTCCAAAAAGCCACGCAGTTCAGAAATCGTTAGCGTTTGCTCTATTTGTGGAACTATATAGGCAACTATTTGTTGAGAATCCGCCTGTGAAAAATTAACCACAACTACAGCTTCTTGGACTGTTGGGTGTTGAATAATAACTGCTTCAATTTCTAACAGTTCAATACGAAAACCACGCACTTTTACTTGATAGTCAACGCGACCAATATATTCGATCTCTCCATTAGGCAAATAGCGTGCTTGATCTCCAGTTTTATATAACCGTTCCCCTGGCAAGTTGGCGTAAGGATTGGGAATAAATTTCTCGGCAGTCAGTTCCGCTTTGTTTAGATAACCACGGGCTAAACCTGCACCACCAATATACAACATCCCTGCTACACCTACAGGAACAGGTTGTAAATTTTGATCTAATAAATAAATCTGGGTGTTGTAAATCGGGCGACCGATAGGTGGAGTGCTGCTGGTATCCTTGTGTATGCAGGCAAAGGTTGAATAAGTTGTATCTTCTGAAGGTCCATATAGGTTAAATACTTTTTGTATATTATCTTGCTGATAAAGTTGTTGTACAAGTTTATTATGAAGTGGTTCACCTGCGACATTCACAATCTGCACTGAAGCTGGAATACTATCAGTTTTTAATAACTGTGAAATTACACTTGGGACAGTATTAATTAAGGTTACATCTAAGGCTACTGATGAAGTTGGTAACAAGAGTGCGTTCTCGATTAAAATCACTTTGCCACCACAACACAGAGGAACAAATATCTCGAATACCGAAAGATCGAAGCAAATTGAGGTTGATGCTAAAACTCCTTGCATAGCTTCCATCGCAAAGGTTTTGTTTGCCCAATCCAACATTGCAACTGTGTTTGCGTGTTGAATCATTACACCTTTTGGTCTGCCTGTTGAACCTGAGGTATAGATGATATAAGCTAAGTTCTGACTATTGACAAGAGATAATAAATTTTCCTGGGTTTGTTGGGCGATTGTCTGCCAATCGGTATCTAAACAAACCACTTTAGCTTTGTGTTGCGGCATCGCCTCAAGAAGCGACTCTTGAGTAAGCAAGACTGGGGCTTGAGTGTCTTCTAGTATAAATGCAATGCGTTCTTGAGGATAGCTGTGGTCTAATGGTATATATGCACCACCTGCTTTCAGGATGGCTAATAGTCCGATCGCCATTAACAGCGATCGCTCTACACAAATCCCGACTAATACTTCTGGTTTTACTCCTAATGTTTGCAAATAATGCGCTAGTTGATTTGCTTTGGTGTTTAATTCCCCATAGGTCAACTGTTGGTCTTCAAACACCACTGCTATAGAATCAGGTGTGCGTTCTACTTGAGCCTCGAATAACTGATGGATGCATTGATCTTGAGGATAATTAACCTGAGTGTCATTCCACTCCACTAGTAATTGACGTTTTTCTGCTTCTGTTAGCAGTGATAATTCTGAAAGCCGTAGTTTCGGGTTTGCAATAATCTCTTTAAGTAAGGTCTGGAAATGTCCAGCCATCCGCTTAATAGTACTTTCCTTAAATAAATCTGTATTAAACTCCAGGTTAGCAAAAATTTTTTGTGGTGTTTCTGTTATCTCTAGGGTCAAATCAAACTTGGCACTACCATTATCAATTGCCAAGGGACTTATAGTCAAACCAGGCAACTCAAAAACTGACATTGGTGTATTTTGAAGTACAAACATCACTTGAAATACTGGGGTGTAGCTCAAGTTTCTTTGTGGTTGCAGTTCTTCTACTAGTTGCTCAAAAGGTAAATCTTGATGGGTGTAAGCTTCTAATAGCTTTGTCCGCACGCGAGTTAGTAGATCCTCAAAGGTAGGATTACCTACCAAATTAGTTCGCAGTGCAATTGTATTGGCAAAAAAACCAATTAATCCTTCTAACTCTGTGCGATCGCGGTTAGCAATGGGCGAGCCGACTACAATATCTTCACTACCTGTATAACGCCATAGTAATGTTTGAAAGGCTGCCAGCAGGATCATAAATAAGGTACTTCCATACTGCTGGCTCAATTTATTTAAGGCTACATATAAATCATCAGATAACTCAAATGAATAGCTGGCACCCTGAAAGCTGCTAACGGCAGGTCGTGGGTAGTCAGTAGGTAACTCTAATAATTTTGGTGCGCCCTCTAACTGGTTTTTCCAATAAGCTATTTGTGATTGTAGTAGTTCTCCTTGTAGCCTTTGTCGCTGCCAAGCTGCAAAGTCTACATACTGTATTGGCAGTTCTGAAAGCAAAGAAGGCTGCCCTTTCGAGAAGGCTTCGTAAAGTACTGCGACTTCTTGAGTCAGTACTCCCATTGACCATCCGTCAGAGATAATATGGTGCATTGTGAACACTAAAATGTGTTCTGTTTCTTTGAGACGCAGCAAAGTAGCTCGCAGTAATGGAGCTTGGCTCAAATTAAAGGGTTGCTGAATTTCTTGTATAACTAACTTTTTAACTTCAGCTTCTTGCTCAACCTCAGATAATTCCTCCAGATTGATGGTAGGTAAATTCAAGCTTAAAGTAGGAATAATTACCTGAACAGGTTTTTCTTCCACCGTTGCGAAAGTAGTTCGCAAAACTTCGTGGCGTTGCACTATTTCATCCAGGGTTTGCAATAATACAGCTTGATTCAGGAAACCTGTAAGACGCAAAGCTGCCGATATGTGATTAGCAAAGTTACCAGGTTGCAATTGGTCTATAAACCAAAGTCGTTGTTGACCAAAAGACATTGGAAAAATCTGAAGCTGGCTAACCTTTTCTTGAAGTAGTTTTGCCAACAATTCACGTTTTCTTTCTGGTGAAATATCATTAATTTTTTCGCGATTCTTGGTCATTGCTCGGTTCCCTTTTCTGCTAACACCTTATTAAGCAGTAACTCTACTTCTTGGTCTGAAATTTGATCGAGCTTTGCCAACACCTGTTGCTCATTACTCCGCTCGATTCTTTCAATCATGTTGATACTATACCTTTCTCCCGAACTTCGGGTCTGTTCAACCATCAATGCTTGATCGATAATAGTGGGTGCTTCAAAAAAGCTATGCAGAGACAGGTTTACTTGAAACTCTTGACGCAATCGAGAGAGAAGTTGAGTAGCTAATAGGGAATGTCCTCCCAAATCAAAAAAGCTATCATGAATACCTATTTGATTAATTCCCAGGATCTGTTGCCAGATTCGAGCAATAGTTCCTTCAATTTCATTATTAGGTGCAACATAATCATTACCTAGATTTGGGCGAGGATGGTTTACTTGGAAAATACTAGCTGAAGCTGAGTTATCTTCCAGAAGTTTTAATCCTTCTGCCAGAAAATTGAGATAATGATTCTCCTTAATTACATCTGAGAAATTTTTTGTTGACACAACAACGTGAGGTAAGGCACTTCCCAAAATGCGATCAAAAGCATCAGCGCCTTCTTGGGGCATTATAGCTTCTTTTAACTCTTCTGCAACTACATCTTCAGCTATATATTTGAGATTATCTGGTAAAATAATCTCCGTTGCCATACCTACTTCTTGCCAAGTATCCCAGTCGATTGATATTGTTAATCGTCCAGATTTAGAAACTTGATTATATGCATATACATCAAGAAATGCATTAGCCGCGCAATAATCTACCTGTCCAAATTCACCCAATATAGAACTTTGGGATGAACAAAGTACCAAGAAATCTAGATTAATATTCTGAAAAACTTGCTCTAGTAATATCGTTCCTCTGACTTTTGGTGCGAGTACCTTGCTTGCTATATCCGGGGTTTTAAGTTGGATGACACCGCCACCAGCAATACCAGCTGCGTGGACAACACCATTAATCACACCAAATTTTGCTGTTGACTGAGCAATCACAGCCTGCATTTGTTCGGAATTAGTCACATCTGCGCTGATTACCAAAACTTCTGCACCAAGAGCCTCTAATACTTGCAGTTTACAAATTATCCGGCTAACCCTATCTTGTTGATCATGAGTTGCCAACCATTCTTGCCAATTATTTTTTTCGGGAATACTCTTTCGTCCAACTAGAACTAATTTAGCCTGCACTTTCTTTGCTAGATGTTCTGCTAATACTAAACCAATACCGCCTAGTCCACCAGTAATTAAGTAAACCCCTCCCTCCTTTAACTTAGTTTTATCAGCTATGCTCTGTTCTAAATGCACAGGCTCGAAGGATTGAATCCAGCGATGATAACCACGGTAGGCAACTATGTCATCTGTTTGATCTGCTGTAAATTCTGCGAGCAAATTGTCTAAAACATTTTGTCCTGGTGGGGTTTTTAAAGAATTGACTACTATATCAATATTACGGCAATATATGTTTGAATATTCCTTGGGAATTACCTTACATGGCCCTAATACGGTTGCTTTAGAAGGGCATAATTTCTCCTCGCCAGTTACATCATATAAATTACTGGTGACTACCATCATCTTCAGAGAATTGCTAATATCTTGTTTTCCTAAGGCCTGTGCTAAAAAAAGTAGACTCCAGAAACCGAGATACTGACAATCTTCAAAAAATTGATGTTGTGTTTGTTTTTCTAGCTCTTGAGAGTGTAGAGTATCGTTGGGAGTAACGCCCCAAAAATGGGCAATCCCCTGGGCAGTCCAATTCTGCTCTCTTAGTGTTTGAAGCAAGATATCATAATCATCTCTCTGTTGGGGATTAATTGTATATGTACAGTCACTAAGTTTCGCAAAATTATTTGCGACTTTGACGGTAATCACATCCTTACCTTGTTGTTTGAGTCTTTCTGCAATTTCTGATCCAACTCCATAGGTATCGACAAAAACTAGCCAACATAACTTTTGTTCTACCAGCTTTTGTTTTTGGAAAAGCTCAAGCGGTGTAGATTCTCTCCAACGAGGAATATAGAACCAGTCAGCAATATCTGGCTTCTTATCTAAGGTTTTTGGCGACTTCATTGCCAGAAGTGCATTTCGATTTACCTCCAGCCAGTAACGCTTGCGCTCAAAAGGATAAGTAGGTAAGGGTACACGATGACGCTTTTCATCTACGTAAAAACCAGACCAATTAATGTGAACTCCTACTACCCAAAGTCTACCCAAGGTGTTGAGTAAAAATGCTACATCTGATTGTTGCTCTTGAGGATGTCGTATAGAGGTTAGCGCTATCAGTTCATCTGTTTGATGTTGTTTAGCCAAACTACTCAGTGTCCGTCCCGGGCCAATCTCCAACAGTATTTGCTCTGGCTGTTTGAGTAACTCTGTTACCCCTTGGCTAAAACGCACTGGCTGCCTTAAATGCCTCGCCCAATAGTTAGGGTCTGTCGCTTCTGCTACGGTAATCCAAGTTCCGCTAACATTGGACACAAAAGGAATTTTTGGGGGATTAAGTTTTAGTTTTTGTAACGACCAGGTGAAAGTCTCAATGATGGGTTCCATCATTTGAGAATGAAAGGCGTGGGAAGTATGCAAATGTCTACAACTTACACCTATTTTTTGTAGCATCTGTTGCAATTGGTCTATCGCTTCTGTCGAACCAGACACCACGCAGGAAGAAGGTGCATTGCTTGCAGCCAGAGAGATTTCCTTTTCTAGCAGTTGTTCTACCTCTTGTTCTGGAAGCTGAACTGAGAGCATAGCACCACCAGGCAATTGCTGCATTAGTTTTCCGCGAGTGGCTACTATTGCCAAGGCATCTTCCAAAGAGAAAACCCCTGCCACAGTGGCAGCTACATACTCTCCTACACCGTGACCAATCATACTCTCAGGACGCACGCCCCAGGCCATCAATAACTTGGCTAGAGCATATTCAAGCACAAACAAAGCTGGTTGAATAATTGCTGTTTGCTGTAACTTTTGTGCTGCTTCTTGAGTTTTTTCTTCACAGGGGTAGAAAATTGTACGTAGGTCTATTTCTAAGTGAGGTATGAGCAGCTCGCAGCAGTAATCAACTTGCTCTCTAAATACGGTTTCACTATCGTATAATTCCCGACCCATGTTTACATACTGCGAACCTTGTCCAGAAAACATAAACACAATCGAGCGATTACAAGGTTCTTGGTAATGGGTGAAAGCCATTTGAGGGTCTTGCAGTGCTTTGATTGCATCTCCTTGGTCTTGGCAAACTACCATTCGGCGATGGTTCAAAGTCCAGCGACCCACTTGCAAAGTATGAGCAACATCAGCAAGATTGAAATCTGGATGCTTTTGGAGATAATTAGCCAGATTTTCTGTAGCAGTTTCCAGTGCTGTATTTGTTTTGGTTGAAAGTAATAATAACTGCCAAGACCGAGAAGGGCTAGAGGGTTTAATTATGGTCGCTTCTTCTAAAATTACATGGGCATTTGTCCCACCAAAACCAAAAGCACTAACTCCAGCACGACGAGGAGCGTCATTGCTTTTCCACTCAGACAATGTGTTGTTAACGTAAAAAGGACTGTTAGCAAAATCTATCTGGGGGTTAGGTTCTTCAAAGTTTAAGCTAGGTGGTATCTGTTTATGCTTGAGCGCTAAAACGGTTTTGATTAGACTTGCAACGCCAGCAGCTTCGTCCAAATGTCCAATGTTGGTTTTCAAAGAACCGATCGCACAAAAGCCCTTTTTCTGAGTTTTGCTGCGGAAAGCTTGTGTTAAAGCAGCAATTTCAACGGGGTCGCCTAGAGCGGTTGCAGTCCCATGAGCCTCTATATAGGTAATTGTTTCGGGTTCCACCTCAGCCATAATCTGAGCCGCTCTAATCACCTTTGCCTGACCGTCAACGCTGGGTGCAGTGTAGCTAACTTTGTTTGCTCCATCATTATTAATGGCGGAACCTTTGATGACTGCATGGATGCAGTCTCCATCTGCGATCGCTTCGTCTAAACGCTTTAAAACTACAACACCTAAACCCCTTCCTCTCGGACATCCCTTGGCCTTGACATCAAAAGCACGGCAATGTCCATCAGGAGATGAAGTTCCATCTTGCTGATATACATAACCGACTGCTTCTGAAATTGAGACTCCAGCCGCCAAAGCAACATCACACTCGCCACTAAGTAAACCTTGACAGGCTAAATGTAAAGCAACCAATGAACTTGAGCAGGTAGTTTGAACGGCATAACTTGGTCCCTGCAAGTTTAATTTATAAGAAGCAAATGTAACGGAAGCTCCAGAGGTTCCTTTCTCTATTTGTTGTTCACCAAGAGATTCTACAATTTCATAATTTGAATAAATATTACGTAAATAACCGCCAAAACTAGTACCAACATAAACTCCAATCGGCTGATTGTAAGCTTCGGAACTATAACCAGCATTTTCAAGTGCTGTCCATGCATGTTCTAAAAACAAACGGAGTCCGGGATCCATAATTTCAGCTTCTCTGGGATTTATACCGAAGAATGAAGCATCAAACAAATCTATACCTTCAACTACACCCTCTGCCCTGACATAATAAGGGTTTGTCAGGTCGGCAGAATCTACACCTAAATCTTTTAGCTCTGAAGCGGTGAAATAATGAATCAATTCTACTCCGTCTCGGATATTTTGCCAAAATCGCTCAATATTTTGAGATTTGGGAAAACAGCCACTCATCCCAATAATAGCTATTTCTAAGCCTGTTTTGTCACTTAAATAATCTACTGAGTTAGGCATTATTTTTATCCTTTTAATTAATATTCTATTCGTTTTTAAATAAGTTGTTGTTTTTTTCGTAAGAGGCTTTGTTTTAATCTAGCTTTACCAGCTTCTAGATTTTCATTGATTTGATGACTTTCAGAAGCAAATACTTCATCACTATGATTTTTTTGACTTAAATACTGTGATAAAGAATTTATAGTCGGATATTTAAAAAGGTCAGTTATAGCTAAATCCGCTTTCAAAAGTTCTCGCACTTTGCTATAAACCTGAAGTACATTTAGCGAATGACCACCGAGGTCAAAAAAGTTATCTTTAATGCCAACTTTCTCCACCTTAAGTACTTTTTGCCAAATATCGGCAACCGTCCGCTCTATCTCATTTCGCGGAGACACGTAAACTGTTTCTAATTCTAAACGAAGATTATTTGGTTTAGGCAGAGCTTTACGGTCTACTTTACCGCTTGGTGCTAGCGGTAGTTTTTCCAGTACTACAAAGGCAGAAGGAATCATGTGGTCAGGTAATTTTTCCTTCAAGAAGCTACGGAGTTCGTTAATACTAGGAACTACTTCTGTCTTCGCAACCACATAGGCAACTAATTGCACGTTATCTGCTTGCTCGTGTTGAACCACAACTACATTTTCACGTACATTCGGGTGCTGACCTAGAAATGTCTCAATTTCTCCAAGTTCAACCCGGAAACCACGAATCTTCACTTGATGGTCAATACGTCCAAGGAATTCGATATTCCCATCAGTCAGCCATCTTCCTAAATCTCCAGTCTTATAAATTAAATCTCTGCGATTACCAGGTAAGCTGTTTATGGTATTTGTAAACGGGTTAGCAACAAAGCTTAAATTAGTTTTTTCTTCGTTTTTCCAGTACCCATCACCTACACCAATTCCCGATACACAAATTTCTCCAGGAACACCAATAGGTAATAGCTGCATTTCTTCATCCAGAATGTAGAGATTTAAGTTTGCTAATGGTTTACCAATTGGAACTGTTCGCTGATTTTCTGGCAAAGGTTTGTTAACGATAAACTGGGTAATATCATCAGCAGCTTCGGTAGGACCGTAAGCATTAGCAATTCTGATATGGGGGTATATCTCAAGCCACTTATTTACCCATTTAACCGATACAGATTCACCCGATAATATCATCCATTTTAAATCTGGTAATACCCGCTCATAATTTGGTAATTGGGAAGTATATTCAAGTAACCCACCAAATAATGTTGGTACTAATTCAACAACCGTAATTTTTTCTGATTTAAGTACTTCAAATAATTGTTCGGGAATCGCAACAGTTTCGATATCTATAATTATAGTCTTTCCGCCAATTAAAAGTGGCGCCAAAAATTGCCATACAGAAATATCTGTTGAGGAAGGAGCGCTTTGGAGAAAACAAAATTCCGACCTTAACTCCAACTCATCAAATTGAGCATAAATATGATTTATTGCACCATCATGTCTAACAATTGCCCCTTTAGATAATCCTGTAGAGCCGGAAGTATAAAGTATATAAGCTGGGGTGACAGCATCATTCAGATGTTCTATATTGTCATGAGGTAGCTGGTCAAAATCACACTTGCTATATATTTTAAGCTCTGCTTTATTAGCCAATAGTGTAGTCTTAGTCAAGACATCATCTAAACAAATAATAGATGATAATTGCGAATCATGTTCTAGCAAGTCTGATAAGGAGTTTAATAGCGAACAATCTGTTAATATAAATTTAACTTCGCTATTAGATAGCATATATTTAATTCGATTTGGTGGATAAGTACTATCAATCGGTATATATGCCCCACCCGCCTTGTAGACAGCAAGGATAGCAACCAGAAAATTGATATCGCGGTCTTTAAAAATGCCTACAAACTCTCCTTTAGAAACTCCTATTTTCCGTAGTAGTCTAGCTATTTGATTAGCTTTCTTATTTATTTCTTGATATGTTAATTTAGCTGATTTGTGAATCACAGCTATCTTATTTGGAGTTTGAGATACCTGATATTCAAATAATTGATTTATTGTCTGATCAACTGGGTATATTTTAGTATTGTTGTTATATTGTTTCAATAACTGGTGTGTATCAGATTCTTTCAAAAAAAGAATATCTGATATTTTATCATTCACATTTTTGATAATACTTTCAAGACCATTAGCATAATACCTAATCATCAATTTTATATTTTCACGTTGAAAAAGATGTTCTTTATACTCAACATTAATAATAATATCTTCACCATTAACTGAAAAATAAAATGTTATGTCATTATTAAGTTGATTTAAATCTTTTTTTCTATGAATATTTTCTAATAAAACTACTATGTCAAAAATTGGACAACGATTAGGGCTTGTTGATAGTTCTAACAACTTAATTAACTCATTAAAATTATAGTTCTGATTGTTGAAAGCACCGATAATTGCATCTTTTACTTCAAAAGTAAAATCTTTGAATGAAAGTTGACGTGTTACCTGAGTACGCAAGGGAATGACTTTGCTATTTACACAACCTATACAATTTTCTTCATATATAGGTATTCCAATAATAACATCATTATTTCGAGTATATTTTTGTAGCAATATATTCAATGCAGACACTAATATCAAGTACGTTGAAAAATAAGAACCTTTAGCTAGCTTAATGATTGCTTTAGATAAGTCATTTGATAAGTCAAAGCTAAGAGATTTGTTTCTATCACTAGAAAATGAAGGTCTTACATAGTCCAGAATTAGATTTGTTTCTGGTAGTTCTCCTGATAACTTATTTATCCAATAAATTTTTTGAGATAATAAGTCATTTGAGTGTGATTTGGTACTCATATTGTTTCGTGATAATAAATTACTTGCTGAGTTATAAATATTAGTATGCCAATTTAATTTGACATGCAGTCATTAAAAGCTTCTTTGATAATTGAACAACCTTTTTCTAAGGTAGACATATCAATTACCAAAGGGGGCAAAATTTTAATTACAGTATCATTTCTACCTGCGCGTTCAACTATTAATCCTAGCTCAAAACAACGTGATGTTATACTTTTAGCAAAACTATTGCCGCCAAAACTTTTTAAATCAATACCCCAAATCATACCAATTCCACGTATTGCTATCTTTTCACTAATTGGTGCTATTTGCTGAGTGAGAAAATTTTTCAAAAAAAGTTCTTTGGCTTTGACATCTTGTTCGAGATTGCTACTTTCTCTATACTCTAGAGCCGCTGTTGCTCCTATAAATGCCAATTGATTACCCCGAAAAGTACCATTATGCTCACCTGGTTCCCATATATCCAATTCTGGTTTAATCAATAATAGTGACATTGGAAACCCGTACCCGCTAATAGATTTAGAAAGTACTACCATATCGGGAACAATATCTGCTCTTTCAAAGGAAAAGAAAGAGCCTGTTCGACCACAGCCAACCTGAATATCATCGCAGATTAATAAAATATCATTCTCGTCACATAACCTTCTTAGTCTTTGCATCCACTCAATGGGAGCTACAACAACTCCACCTTCAGCCTGCACTGTTTCAAAGATTATTGCTGCTGGTTTTTCAATTCCGGACTTGACATCATTTAAAACAGAATTTATATATTCTATTGTGTCAAAACTCTCCATGAATCCATAGGGATAAGGCATAAAATTTACATTACTTGATGTACCAATTGTGCCTGCTCTAATTTCGATGTTGCCACTAATCGATAGGCTCCCTAAAGTCATTCCGTGATATGCTCCCATGAAGGAAAATATGCCTGTTCTTCGTTTGATTTTTCTCGCTAGTTTTAAAGCAGCTTCAACTGCATTTGTTCCTGTTGGTCCACAAAACTGAATGCGATAATCTAGTTTTGTTGAACTTAGTATTACCTCATCAAACTTGGCTAAAAATTTCTCCTTAGCCGAAGTATACATATCCAAACCATGTGTTATTCCATCGGCATCTAAGTATGAGATCACCTTTTCTTTGATATAGTCGTGATTATGTCCATAATTTAAAGCACCTGCTCCTGCTAAAAAATCAATATATTCTTTACCTGATTCAGAATAAATTATAGAACCTTTAGCTCTATGAAAGATTGCGGTAAAATTGCGGCAATAGCTTCTGACATTTGATTCACGCTTTTCAAATATATTCATGAGTTTTCTATTTAAATTACAAAATACATTAATCTGGTATTGCTGAATCTGGGGTTTTCCTTCAAAAAAATCTTCGGGTCAAACAAGCGATCGCTAAAAGCCAAAAACCCCTTCTTTTTCTCTAATTATAAATAAATCAATATTAAAATATTGGAAATATTTTTTTTGCTAACTTTTATTTTTTAAGCTTTATCTAGCTATTTAATTTGTGGAAACAAAATCAAAATCCAATGACATTTCTATTTCTAACATTGATAATTTAATATGGAGTTTTTGCTCTATAAGCAATAATAACTCCTGAAGACGTACTTTAGGATTCGTCACTATGCCTTCGAGCAATATTTTTAAATGCTCCAATATATTAATGATTGTTGCAGCATCAAAGCGGCGAAAATCATAATTAATCCCAATTGTCAGTTCTGAACCAGGATACCCAACTATCGTTAGAGGATAGTTAGTTTTGTAATATTCAGTTTTCTCAGAGATGTTTAGACTCCCCCATTCTTCCAGAAATTTACCTGTTTTTTGGTTCTCGAACACCACTATGCTCTCAAACAAGGTTACATTACCCCGAACTTCGCTGCACTTTTGAATATCTACCAATGGATAATATTCATATTCACGAATATCTATTAACTGATTTTGCAATTGTTGAAGCCAAGGTAATAAATACTCATTCATATCTACCTTGATATTTACTGGTAAGGTATTAACCATTTCCCCTACCATTGACTCTGAACCTTGTAAATCTACTGGACGACCAGAAGTAGTACAACCATAGACTACATCATTTTTGCCACTGTAGTGATACAGAAGTATAGCCCAAGCTCCCTGAACTAGGGTACTCATGGTGAGGTGATGCTGTCTTGCTAATAAATATAGATTCTTTGTCGTTGCTTCCGATAGACTGATTTTTATATCCTCGTATCGTTGTTCTAAGTTGGACAAATTGTTTGACTCTAAATTCCTTAAAGGAGTAGCCTCTTTAACTCCATTAAGATGCTGTCGCCAGAAATCCTCTGCTTTTGATGAATCCTGCTGTTTGAGCCATTTGATATAATCTTTAAAGCAACTGCCATCTGCTAAGGATGCATCCTCACCCTGACAATAAGCTTCATAAATTTCAATCACATCATTTAATACCAATGGATATGACCAACCATCTAGAACGATCAGGTTGCTACTCCAAACAAGGTAGTAAGCGTGTTCTTGAATCTGGATGATAGCCACACGCATTAGAGGTGCTTGGGAAAAATCAAAACGTCGCTGGCGATCGCTGTTGAGAAAAGACTGTAAACGCTCTTGCTGTTCTAATGGATTGATTTCCTGCCAGTCTTGATATTCTACAGGTACTTCTACTTGCCGATGCACAACTTGTAGTGGTTTATCCAATTCTTCCCAATAGAAGCTAGTACGCAACATTGTGTGTCGGGTTGCTACTTGCTGCCAAGCGTATTTAAAAGCCGCAAGATTCAGATTGCCACTGAAAGTGTAGACGGTTTGTGCATGGTATAGTTCCATTTCAGGAGCGTGCAAACTGTGAAAAAGCATACCATGCTGTATCGGAGATAATGGATATATATCTTGGATATTTTCTTTCATGTTGTTTTATTTTTACTCCCTCGGTTGATTTTCTCTAAAAACCGATCAAGGTCTTGTTGAATTAAGTCTGCTTCTGGAAAATCAGAAGGTGTATATCCTCTGTCTTCAGGGTATTGACAATGAGTCACGAGTACTTGCAATGCTTCCAAAAACTCTTGCGCTAATCGTTCAATAGTACTTCGTCGATATATTTTTTCACTGTACGCCCAATTCACTCTTAACTGGTTATCAATTACTAAAGCATCGATATTTAGCATATATGTCTCGCAGTTTTGCGAACTGCGCGTTTGTCCTTGGGATTTATGAGAGATTTTAAATATTGACGAGTCCGAAAATGTTTGATCGAACTGACCTAAGTAATTGAAGATCACCTCAGCTTGGGGAAGCGATCGCAGTGACTCTACTCTCATAGTATCCTGACTCAGGTAACGTAGTACACCATAGCCCATTCCCTTATTTGGAATGCCCCGCAGCTGCTCTTTTACTACTTTCAACGCTTCTACGGGATGAGACGTTTTTCCTAAATTTAACAGTACAGGGAAAACAGAGGTAAACCAACCTACTGTGCGCGACAAATCGACATCATCGAAAATTTCTTCCCGCCCATGACCTTCGAGAGCCAACAACAAAGAACTGTTGCTAGTCCATTGAGAAAAAGCTTGTACTAATGCCGTTAACAAGACATCATTAATTTGTGTATTATAAGCTTTTGGTACTTCTTTTAGCAAGGCTTGAGTCTGTTCTACAGTCAGAAAAATTGAGATGTTCCGAACTTCCGCCACAGTATTGTCGCCGTTAGAAAAATCGACTGGTAAAGGAGCAATCTGCTGCCAAGACGGACTCAGCCAATAGTCCCATTCTTGCTGGAGGGTAGCTGATTGTGCATATTCCTGTAAGCATTGCGACCAATATTTAAACGAAGTTGTCTTTGTTGGCAATTGCGCTTTCTTGCCTTGATTTAACTGTTGGTATACTGTCTCCAAGTCCTCCAGTAAAATCCGCCAAGAAACGCCATCTACGGCTAAATGGTGGATGAGTATCAGCAAACGGCTTGGTCGATGCCCTAAGTCGAACAGAGCAACTCGCATCAATGGGCCTGTTGAGAGATTAAGACTGGCTTGTAATTTGGTAGCAGCTGTTTCGATGGCTAGTTCTTGTTTGCTTGCTGACAGGGCAGAGAAATCAAAATTTATTAAGGGTAATTCTGTATCAGGGCTGGATATAATTTGCTGCCAACCAGACTCTGTTTGCTCAAAACGTAAGCGAAGAACATCATGGTGTAACAGTAGTTGCTGTACAGATTTTTCTAATATAGTTAGATGAAGAACTTGTTTAACTTCTAGTAAAACTGCTTGGTTCCAGTGGTAAGGTTCAAGTAGATTCTGTTCAAAAAACCAGTATTGTATTGGTGTGAGAGAGGCTAAACCTGTGATGAGTCCTTGTTCAGTTTGGTTTACCTTTTTCGTAACTGCCAAACTTGCCAAGCCAGCAACTGTTTGAGCTTGAAATAATTGTTTAACTCCCAGTTTTAGGCCAGCCTGGTTGGCTCTGGTAATAACTACAATGCCAAGGATAGAATCCCCACCTAACTCAAAAAAGTTATCAAAAATACCCACTTTATCCACACCAAGCACTCCTGCCCAAATTTCGGTCAGTTTGGCTTCTATGTAATTACGAGGTGCTACTAGTTCTTTGTCTTCAGGTCTAGCTGTATCAGGTGTAGGTAGTGCCTTACGGTCAACCTTACCATTAGGTGTTAATGGTAGTGCTGATAATATCACAAAAGCTGCTGGCACCATATAGCTTGGCAACTTTGACTCCAAAAAGCCACGCAGTTCAGAAATCGTTAGCGTTTGCTCTATTTGTGGAACTATATAGGCAACTATTTGTTGAGAATCCGCCTGTGAAAAATTAACCACAACTACAGCTTCTTGGACTGTTGGGTGTTGAATAATAACTGCTTCAATTTCTAACAGTTCAATACGAAAACCACGCACTTTTACTTGATAGTCAACGCGACCAATATATTCGATCTCTCCATTAGGCAAATAGCGTGCTTGATCTCCAGTTTTATATAACCGTTCCCCTGGCAAGTTGGCGTAAGGATTGGGAATAAATTTCTCGGCAGTCAGTTCCGCTTTGTTTAGATAACCACGGGCTAAACCTGCACCACCAATATACAACATCCCTGCTACACCTACAGGAACAGGTTGTAAATTTTGATCTAATAAATAAATCTGGGTGTTGTAAATCGGGCGACCGATAGGTGGAGTGCTGCTGGTATCCTTGTGTATGCAGGCAAAGGTTGAATAAGTTGTATCTTCTGAAGGTCCATATAGGTTAAATACTTTTTGTATATTATCTTGCTGATAAAGTTGTTGTACAAGTTTATTATGAAGTGGTTCACCTGCGACATTCACAATCTGCACTGAAGCTGGAATACTATCAGTTTTTAATAACTGTGAAATTACACTTGGGACAGTATTAATTAAGGTTACATCTAAGGCTACTGATGAAGTTGGTAACAAGAGTGCGTTCTCGATTAAAATCACTTTGCCACCACAACACAGAGGAACAAATATCTCGAATACCGAAAGATCGAAGCAAATTGAGGTTGATGCTAAAACTCCTTGCATAGCTTCCATCGCAAAGGTTTTGTTTGCCCAATCCAACATTGCAACTGTGTTTGCGTGTTGAATCATTACACCTTTTGGTCTGCCTGTTGAACCTGAGGTATAGATGATATAAGCTAAGTTCTGACTATTGACAAGAGATAATAAATTTTCCTGGGTTTGTTGGGCGATTGTCTGCCAATCGGTATCTAAACAAACCACTTTAGCTTTGTGTTGCGGCATCGCCTCAAGAAGCGACTCTTGAGTAAGCAAGACTGGGGCTTGAGTGTCTTCTAGTATAAATGCAATGCGTTCTTGAGGATAGCTGTGGTCTAATGGTATATATGCACCACCTGCTTTCAGGATGGCTAATAGTCCGATCGCCATTAACAGCGATCGCTCTACACAAATCCCGACTAATACTTCTGGTTTTACTCCTAATGTTTGCAAATAATGCGCTAGTTGATTTGCTTTGGTGTTTAATTCCCCATAGGTCAACTGTTGGTCTTCAAACACCACTGCTATAGAATCAGGTGTGCGTTCTACTTGAGCCTCGAATAACTGATGGATGCATTGATCTTGAGGATAATTAACCTGAGTGTCATTCCACTCCACTAGCAATTGATGCCGTTCAGATTCACTCAACAGTGGTAATTCCGACAAACGCTGCTGCGGATTAGCAACAATTCCTTCAAGCAACGTTTGCAAATGACCCGCCATTCGATGTATCGTACTTTCTTGAAATAAATCAGTATTGTATTCTAAGCTTCCAGCTAGTCCCTCCTCTGTTTCTGTCATTTGTAAGGTTAAATCAAACTTGGCACTATCACTACTGCTTTCTAAGGGAGTTAAAGTCAAACCAGGCAACTCTAACGCAGACATCGGTGCATTCTGAAGCACAAACATCACTTGAAATAATGGTGTATAGCTTAAGTCTCGCTGTGGTTGCAGTTGCTCAACTAACAACTCAAAAGGCAAATCCTGATGTGCATAAGCTCCTAACGCTACTTCCCGCACCCTTTTTAGTAGTTCTTCAAAGCTGGGATTTCCTGCCAGGTTAGTTCTCAATACCAAGGTATTGACAAAAAATCCAATTAACCCTTCTATCTCTGTTCGGTTGCGGTTAGCGATTGCTGAACCGATCACAATATCTTCCTTACCCGTATAACGCCATAGCAGTGTTTGGAAACCTGCTAACAGAGTCATAAATAAAGTACTTCCCTGTTGCTCACTTAATTTGTTTAGGGATGCGGATAATTCTTTTGATAATTTAAATGAGTAGGTTGCACCCCGGAAAGTCTGAATTGCTGGTCTTGGGTGGTCTGTAGGTAACTCTAATACTTTTGGTGCGTTCTCTAAGTGCTTAAGCCAATAAGATATCTGAGTTTCGAGTACTTCTCCTTGCAGCCATTCTCTTTGCCAAACCGCGAAGTCTACATACTGTATTGGTAGTGCAGGTAACGGCGAGGGTTGTCCATTACAGAAGGCTTGATAAAGTGTTGCTAATTCGCGCACCATAACACCTATCGACCAACCGTCAGAGACAATGTGGTGCATTGTCAGTAATAATATATGTTCTTGTTTACTAAGTCTCAACAGCTTTGCTCTCAGTAACAAGTCGCTGTTGAGAGCAAAAGGTTTTTGTGCTTCTTGAGAAGCCTGTTGTCTGACTTCAGCTTCTTGTTGATTTAAAGGTAGCTCGCTAATATCAAATATTGGTAATATTAAGGGCATCATTTCAGAAATGACAGATATTGCTTGCCCTTCTATTGTTTGG
Organism: uncultured Nostoc sp.; assembly: GCF_964245445.1. Taxonomy (GTDB): domain Bacteria; phylum Cyanobacteriota; class Cyanobacteriia; order Cyanobacteriales; family Nostocaceae; genus Nostoc. The sequence continues at coordinate 4,531 of NZ_CAXTNE010000006.1, read as the reverse complement.
AAATTGCTTCGCAACGCTTCATGGCGACTGATAATTTCGTTGAAACTTTGTTGCAATGCTCCTAGATTCAATTGTCCCTGTAAACGAACAGCAGCAGGGATGTTGTAGAAAGGACTGTTTGGCTCTAACTGGGCCAAAAACCATAAGCGTTGTTGAGCAAAGGACAGGGGAGCCGGATTTATTTGGGAACGTTTTGGAATAACTTCTAATTGAAAGTCAGAGTGAATTTCACCTTGTAACCGCTTTTTGAGAAACTCTTGCTGCACGAGTGAAAGCTTTGACCGTCGTTTTGAAATTTCATCTTTTCTTTTATCCATAATCTCCCCTGTCAAACTACAAAAACCAGCAATATTTTTTAATTTATAACTTTGACATTCACATACTCAGGGACAGGCTGTATTCGACTTAGATCATTTTCTAAAATCAGCAAATCTCCATTTTTATCAACTTCCTGAAAGCCTGAAAACTTATAAGATATGTACATCATGCGATTCCGATTATTTGAAATAAACTCAGCCCGCAAACGAACATTATTGTTTTTAGCCAATTTCATAATATGATTTAGCATAATTGTGCCGACACCTCTAGACATGACACGACAAGACATCAGCAAAAGTTTTAGAGTCCACACAACTTCTTCACATTCCACAAGAGCTAACCCAATTTTTCCATAGTTACCATATTTATCTTCTAAACTACTAATTAACATTTTATGCTTATCAGATTGACGAAACTGATTTAGCTCGTCATAGGAGTATGTATAACCAGTTGTATTTAATTGATTTGTTCTTATTGTTAATTCTTCGGCTCTTTGTAAATCATCTTCTTGAGCAGAAGAGATAGTGAAAGTCATATTTAGTGTAGCTAAAAATTCTTCTTGAGTTCCAATAAATTCTTTCTCGAAACTATTTCGTTCTATATCATTAAGATACATTAGCCTCCTTAATTTTGAATCCTCTGTAATAAAACGAGGATTCATGACTGGCATATCGACAATATACCTTATTTCATCAGCATTAATACACAGGATTTTTGGGCAGGAAAATTTTACTTCTTCTAGTTCAAATAATTGATCATCAATAAAAGCGATCGCATCTATCCCAATATTAAGCAAATTAGCAATTTCTTTGAGAGAAGATGCTTTAGAGTTCCAGTTTATTTGTGGATATAAAAAATACTCTTTTAAACCAAATTCTTCTAGTTTGGCTATTGCTGTAGCAGGTTCATTCTTACTGGCTATAGATTGAAGTATACCACGACTATCTAAAATCTGAATAATCTCTACTATATTTTCTCGCAGAGAAACTTTCTTATCTTCCAGCAAAACTCCCTGCCATAAAGTATTATCTAAATCCCAAACCACACATTTAATAACTTTTTTATCTTTATCTTTACTATTTACATCTTGTTCTTTAATGCTAATCATATATTAAACCCTTTCTCTTCGGTGTACTTATAGTTTGAGCGGTTAGCTATTAGCTATCAGCTATAAGTTCTTGGCTAATAGCTCGTAGCTAAATCAAAAGCTCAGTTTATTTCCGTGCGAAATGTATCTCAATGACTTTTTTTGCTATTTAAGTTTTTTGTCTCTAGCGCCCTCTGTGAAACTACCCGGTAAAATAAAAGATTTTATCATAGCTATAGAAGACTGTAGAGCGTCTGGAGAAGAGATTGCATGATATAGATAATGAGGTGCGATGTTTAAAAAAACTGATAACATCTTTTTTTGCTTGAAATAATCTTGAATTGTAACATCATAGAAAAATGATAATGATATATTCTCATCTACTGCTGTTACATAATGCCACCAAAAAGGTGGTATGTAGAGCATTTCTCCCGGTTGAATTAAAACTTCCATTCTTTCCTGGCAAGGAAACTTCGGAAATGATTCCAAATTGGGGAGATTCGGATCTACCCTACTATAAGCTGCTAAACCACGACTATCATCAAGAGGTGGATAAAAGGACAAATAATTTGAAGGAGGATATAAAAGTATTTTTTTTCTGCCTCGAATTTGAACAAAAATATTATGAACTGCGTCAAAATGAAGGACAGTAGTTGAAGAAAAGTTTTTACTTGAGAAACCATGCCAGTAGTTAACTAATGGCTTTCTATTTAAGTATTCTGGATAAATTACGTCTCCAATAATTTCTGGAAAAGAATCTTCAAAAAATGCACTAGGTAAATAACATCCTACTAAATCAGAATCATTCTTATTTTCATTAACTTTCTCTTCTATCTCCTTTACATATTCTTTGTATTTAATTATTTTTCGATCTTCAACATAAGCACCAATATAAGAAAATATCTTATAATCCTCAAAAAAATCTTTTTTAAAATTCTGTATATCAACCAGATTATTTCCACACTGTTTTATCAAATAATCATTAGACCATTTACTACAAGCATCCCAATCTTTAGCAACATCTTCAATTAAAAAAGGCTGATATTGCTTCCAAAGCTCTAAAAATTCTTTTTCACTAGGATTTTTAATCCTCAAAATTGAGTTACTATTTTTAACTTTCATAAACAATCTCCAAGAATCTACTTATTTTTATTTTGTGAATTTAATTGTATTTATTTGCGGATTAAGAATATTATTTGAAAATCAGATTTTTTTAAGCCAATAGAAGTATTTAAAAAAGATAATCCTGAGAACCTGATTCGGCGATAGTAATTTCTTGAATTTGAACTCTACCTTTGATGATTTCCATAATTTTAGAGTCTCGTAAATACCTTTCAACTGGTACTCATTACTACAATCATTGCCACCATGAATTTGCAGGGCATTATTTGCTATTTTGGTAGACTACTGTGGATGCAAAGTACTTCTTAATAAAAGTCTCCATAATCGATTTTGGGTCATTAATGACTTTTAAATAACCAGCTTGATAACATAATAGTTTTGCTGCTTTCACTTTAGTTATCATCTGAATAATCATTTGGCGGATTAATTGATGTTTTTTAAGATAAACACCAAACTGTTTTCGCTCATTTGTATACTTGATACAAGCTTATTTCAAATTACTTGTGATTACCAAAGAGATTGAAATAATAACTTAAGCATGCTCAGTGAAGAGATTGAATGACGTGCATAATGAGGCAATATATCCAAAATCGTAGAAAAAAATCTCTTTTGCCTGAAAAAATCTTTTATTTTAACATCATACCAAAATGATAATGATATGTTTTCATCTACTCCTGTAACGTGATGCCACCAAAGAGGGGGGATATATAGAATTTCTCCAGGTTGAAGTATAACTTCAATTTGGTCTTGCCAAGGAAATCTTGGAAATAATTCCAAATTTGGGGTAATAGGATTTACCTTACTATAATTTGCATAAGTATCACTCTCTCCAAGGGGTGGATAATATGATAAATAATTTGAAGGAGGAAACAGAAGTATTCTTTTTTTACCTCGAATTTGAGCAAAAATATTATGTGCTTGATCGAAGTGAAGAGTAGTAGTTTTACCAGAGGAACCAAACCAGAAGAAAATGAATGGTTTTATATTAAAGTATTCTGGATAATTTATATCATCAGTTAGTTCAGGCAAATATTTTTCAAAATCTAGCTCACTCATATAATATTTTAAATCAATTTCTTTTTTATTTTCAGTTATTATATCTACATAGTCTTTTAACTTCATCTCTTCCTTGTTTTTGTAAGTTTCGTGTAATACATAATTAGAGTTATACAAATATTGTCTAGTAAAAACTGATATAGGAATAATTTTATTTCCACATTTTTTTAATAGATAATCATTAGACCAATTTTTACAGCCATTCCAATATTCAGCAACACCTTCAATTAAAAAAGGCTGATATTGCTTCCAAAGCTCTACAAATTCTTTTTTACTAGGATTTTTGATCCTTAAAATTGAGTTACTATTTTTAACTTTCATAAACAATCTCCAAAAATATACTTCTTCTTATTTCGTGAAGTTTAGTTTTCCTTATTTGCGGATAAAAAAAGATAATCTTAATAACCTGATTCGACGATATAAATTTATTGAATGTTAGCTACTATGAATACAAAGCATTTCGTAATATTTCTTCTTATTTCGTGAAGTTTAGTTGTCTTTATTGGCTTAGAAAAAAATATTATTTTAAAATAATATTTTTTTCTAAGCTAGTAGGAACAGTTGAAAAAAAATAATCTTGATAACCTGATTCTGCGATAGTAATTTCTTGAATTTGAGTACTACCTTCAATAATTTCCATAATTTTAGAGTCTCGTAAATATCTTTCAACTGGGTACTCATTACTACAACCATTGCCACCATGAATTTGCACGGCATCATTTGCTATTTTGGTAGCCACTGTCGATGCAAAGTACTTTGCAATAGAAGTCTCCATAATCGAGTTGGGGTCGTTAATATCTTTGAGATAACCAGCTTGATAACATAACAGTCTTGCTGCTTTCACTTTAGTTATCATCTGAGTAATCATTTGGCGGATTAATTGATGTTCTTTCAGGAACCTATCCCACTAATAATATTTTGTGAATCCAGATGTGGATAGTAGCGAGG
>NZ_CAXTNE010000005.1:0-75643 GCF_964245445.1 uncultured Nostoc sp. | reverse complement strand
TTACACCCAAAAGCCAGCCAGATTAAGGATTTGCGCTTTTCTTAGTGCCATTCGCTTATCTATAAAGGCTTTGAAGGGGCTGACATTTTATTGTGGTTAGAGTCTGGTATTCCCGATGTCGCTGTAGCAACCATACTTCATTATTACGGTTATGAAGCTGGCAGGAGGTGTACTACACAAGCAAAATTAGCCTGTGAAGCTTTTGAAAGCATTGGTGTTCGTGCCTGGATTCAAGATTTACTAGGGTGGACTAAACCCGCCACTTCTACCGAAACAGCGATGACACAAATACAGTTACTCGCTGCGATCGCCCAACAGATGGCACAGCAAGAACAATATTTATTGGAGCAACAACAGCAACAAACTCAAATCTTGGCGAGACTAAAAGCGGTTGAAGTTGAACAAGACAGGGTAAATACCCCATGCGGACACAAATATAGTGTTGTCAGTTTCGCCAATCTTCAAGGTTTAGAAATATCGGTAAAAGAAGCCGGTACTAAAGGTAGAAAGGCAAATGCATTGTGTCGAAAACAAGGCATAGAAATAGAACGCATTCATGACCCACGTTTTGGAAAGGTCGGTTTGTATCCAGAAAGTATTTTGGTTGAAGTTTTTAAAGCCGAACAGAACTAATAGCAGTTTCAAAATTTGAGATAACTACCATGCAACAACTCAATTTGTTTGCTGAATCAACCCCAGTTTTACCTATCACTTACTATCCTGATTTCTTGGGAACTGAACAAGCCAATCAACTCTACCAACACTGTCTGAAACTGGAGTGGCAGCAGAATCAAATCAGGATCGCGGGTAAAACAATGCCTGTCCCCCGCCTGGAATGCCTGTACGGTGACAAAGGCTGTGACTATCTTTACTCAAACAGCGTATTTTTGAAACCACTATGGTGGACAGAAGCTCTGTCTAGCTTGCGTGACTCAATCACCGCGTTGACTGGCTATAAGTTCCGTATCGTCATCGGCAACCAGTACCGCATGGGGACTGATTCTATCCGGTGGCACGCAGACAAAGAGCCATCGATGGGATTCCATCAGCCTGGGGTCATGTCGCAAATTCCAAATCAAGCCCATCGGCGGCAGACCAACAGATTTCTGGCTGGAACACGGCAGCTTACTCGTGATGCACCCAGGTTGTCAATCAACACATCTGCATCAAGTTCCGAAAACAAACAAAGTCGTTAGCACGCGAATTAATCTGACATTCCGACCGCACACCGGAGGCGGGAGATAAAGGCAAGGGGAAAGGATAAGGGGTAATAAAAGATTTCTTTCTTTTACCAATACCTTTAACCAAGCTAAAAGCTTTTCAAAGTGGTATGGCTTCATACCGCTTGCTTTGCACTGCGTCAAAATATCGGAGGGGATATGAACATAATTGATACACATCAAACGAATAATCAGCTAGCTGCTAATCACTGGCACGAATGGGTGGTCAATTCCGCCGTTGACCCCAAACTCACTGCGCTAAATATCCGCTCTCTGGATGGAAATGAAGTATACGAATACCTTTTATACGCTCTCCCCCAAACTGCCTGACGTAACGATGGGCGATTACGAGATGGGTATTTGCGGCGATATGCCCACGCAGAGGAGGGCGCATGGTGGGTTAGTGGACTCGACCCGCTCAACTCTTGGCTACCGATGGACTGGGGACGGATGAAACCCGACAACCCACGACTCGAATGGGACAAGACTACAAACCAGCAAAGTCAAAAGCCAGTCAAATACGAGTCACCGCCCAAAACTCCTAATCGTGTTACCTACCTGAGAGTTCCCCTCCATATCTGGAAGTTGGTTGCCCTGCGGTATGACGTGCCAATACCAGAACTAATCACCGTTACTGATCAAGGTGAAGCGTTAGGGTTCTGGGCTTGGGTCATGGCTCACCCCGTAATCCCAGTATACCTTACAGAGGGCGAGAAGAAGGCTGCTTGTCTTCTGACTTTGGGCTATGTAGCGATCGCCCTCCCCGGAATCTGGAACTGTCGAGTCGGCAAGGAAGATTTAGAATACCTGCACCCTGATTTAGTCCCAATGGCTCAACACAAGCGTAAGTTTGTCATTCTCTTCGATTACGAAAGCAAGCCTAAAACCAAACAGCAGGTTTTTGCTGCTACTCGCCGCACCTGTCAAGTAATTCTCCAACTTGCCTGTCAATGTGAAGTAGCGCTACTCCCTGGACCAGAAAAAGGAATTGACGATTGGGTTGTAGCTTTGGGCAGGAAGGCAGACAAAGCAGTGTCCACTATGATTGCTGATGGCTTGAGAATCAGCGAGTTGAACCAAAGATTTTTTATTAATCGCGCCAGGGGGCTTCGCAAGTACAAACCCAATGTGATAGTCAATACCCGTTATCTCTCCACAGTCATCCGCTCACTGCCTCAATCGGGGTTAGTTGGCTTGGCTTCTGACATGGGGACAGGTAAGACTGAAATCTTGGCAATGATGAGATTTGATAACCCCCAACTAAGCTTTTTGAACAACGGGCATCGCGTTACTTTGCTGAAAAATCTTAGCGTAGGCGTAGCCCGCCGTAGGCATCGCTTGCAAACTGCAATGTACTCTGCGATTTCTTGCGGCGACTGGGCTAAAGCAAAGGCTCTCAGCATTACCGTAGACTCACTGTATAAGATGGCGAATGATTTACAGGCTTATGACATCTTATTTATAGATGAAGCCTGCCAGTATCTCGCTCATCTGCTCAAATCAAAGACCTGCAAAGAACACCGGGGCGCTATTTTGGAGGTGTTGGAATATCTGGTTTACAATGCCAAACTGGTTGTTTTGGCAGATGCTCACTTGGATGATTTGACTATCGAGTTTTTCATGCGAATGCGACCGGCTGGTGAAAAACCCTACATCATCAAAAACGAATATCGCTCAGGTGGTCGTCAGGTGTATTGGTACGAGGGGAAAAACAGCAGCGCAATCGTTGCCGAGTTTCACGCTCGACTCATGTCGGGTCAAAAACTGATGATGGTCAGCGACAGCAAGCGATTTATCAAAAAACTGGAGAGAGCGCTCAACGATGCAGAGGGGCAGAGGTGCAGGGGTGCAGAGGGGAAAGAAATTATACAACAACTCTCCTCTGCTCCTTTGCTCCCCTGTACAAGTGCTTTCTTCGATGACGATACACCCGAACCCAGCGAAGACCGTCAGCTACGGGTATGGGCTATTCACTCGGAAAATAGTGGGTCTGAAGAAAATGTCATCTTTATCAGAGAGATTAACGTTGCTATTAAAACTGTTGATGCCTTTTTAATTACTCCCAGTCTCGGTACGGGTGTTGATATTTGCACGGAGTATTTCGATGCAGTGTTTGGTGTGTTTCATGCCGTTTCGCAGTCGGCTACAGAATGCGCTCAACAGTTATGGCGGTATCGTTTAGATGTCCCCATGCACATTTGGGTTGCACCGCGCCCTCCATTTGGTTACGCCGAAACCAATGCCCGACGCATCAAGGAAAGGATTCTTCAGACAAATGAGATGACCGCTTTTCTGATTCGCATTAACCGAGAAACGGGGAAAAGAGGAGCAGAGAAAGACTGGGCATTGGATGCTAGCTGTCAGATTGAAGGGCAAAGGAATTGGTCTATCAATAATCTGAGGTCGGATTTGCGATCGCTGTTGGAGGAGATGGGGAATACTATTGTGCCTGTGGAGGATGGTGGTGACGAGGGGACTTCGCGCTGGATGAAGGCGGCTGGTATCGCCATCGATTCGGAGCATTATCGTAAGGTGGCTAATGCCAAAGATATTGACTCTAGGACTTACACCAGCAGGCAGCATCAGGATTATCTCAAGCCGGAAGAGGTTTTGGAATGTGAGAAGTTCCGCATTCAGGACACTTACGGGATGAGCGTAACCCTTGAATTAGTGGAGAAAGATGACAGGGGACGCTTAATTAAAAAGATTGTCGCGCTGGAGGCGATATTGGCAGCGCCTGGGGAAATGATTACTGATGACCAGGGGCGAGAATGTGTTTCACCGCCGGCTGTGGTTGCCGAACGCGATAAATCGGAACGGGAGCGACTAGCTATCTGCACTGACTGGAGTAATCATTCTACCGCGTGGTTGATGCGTCATCGGCTCGGACTCAGGGCTGTGCTGATGGATCTGATGGCTGGGGTTGAGATTAAAGGGGACGAGGCGATGATTCAGGTTTTAGCAGAGTTCTCCAAACGCAACGCATCTCACGTTAAAGGTATTCTCAATCTGACCATCCCGCTATCGGAGTCTCCAGTTTGGATTTTAGGGCAGTACCTTTGGCAACTCGGTTTGTCTACTGAATCACAAAGACCAATGGAGGATGGGCAGCGTGTTCGGTATTATCGGCTCAATACTGAGGATGTCGAGTTTATTCAGAAGGTGCTGGATTATCGCCAAAGGCAACGGGAGGACAGGGAAAGGAAACGCCACCAGGAGCAGGAACTTCAGGCGGCTTATGCAGCTAGAATGCAGTCTCAATATGGGATTAATGCTCCGTCCACACCCCCCATTAATGAAGATGGAGATAATAATATGGGGGGGTATGGACACAGAGGCAGAACTCAGTGAGTCTTGGTGGGAGCGGGTTAAATATTATGCTCAACTGGCGATTGAGCGGGTGGAGTACGGTGTAGAATCAGTTAAAGAATTACTCAGTACCCTAACGGTTGATGAGCGTTGCGGCGTGATACTGGAGTTTGAAGATGCTTGCCCTGACAAGTTTGCTCAACTGCTGACAGATGTCCCGCAGTGGACTGAATGGATGGCGTGATTTATTGGGAACAGAAAGCGATCGCTAAAAAGTCAGTTTCTCCCAAGCAAAAAGAACTAACTCTTATCCAGCATCCAGAGATTATTAACTACGAGGGCTGTCTTTGAGCCTCATCAAAATTCTAGTTGCACACCAACGTCAGATAGCATATCGAGAACTCGTAGCATTACATAGTGTAAACATTCTATGCAGCCATTTTCTACCACGCTTCCTTGATGATATACAATCTTCCAACCCTGCGGTGTCTGTCGCCAGATCGTTGAGCGTCGGGTAATGTGAGTACCCGGAATCAGAGTATAGGTTACAAGGTAGTTTTCGGCGGCAATCTCAAGGCAATGAAAGTCACGAGTCTGCCATGTGTCTTCCTCTGGGCTGGCATAACGCTTCTCCATCTCATCCAGGGCAAACGCATCATGTCAACAAGACTCTTTAATTATCAATAAGCTGAAAAATAGTCGCATTAATTGCTGCTTATTGACAGAGATATAGGCGTTGGCGTAGCCCGCCGCAGGCATCGCTTTGGGCTTAAAAAACAAATCAAACGAGAAACGCTGATTAAATCGATTGATTTTTCAGATTGGTCGTGATCAACAGTTTAGATGCGTTTGCCCTGAACTCCAATCCGTCAATAACTGCCGCCCGAACTACTGCTAGAACTGTCACCACCGCTACTACTCGAACTACTGCTGTCACCACCGCTACTACTAGAACTACTGCTGTCACCGCCGCTACTACTCGAACTACTGCTCTCACAGTCAGAACTACTGCCGCTGTCACCGCCAAAGCTGCCGCCTGCACCGCCGCCACCGCTATCACCACCACCGAAACTACTACTACCGCCTTCACTACCTGCGCTATCACTATAGTCACCGCTAGAACTGCCACTGTCGTAAACATCGCCAGCGTTGCTACTGTAATTATTACTGGAGGTGTCGCTAGTGTGGATGTAGTTGTCGCTGCTTCTATCACGCCAACTAGAACGACGACGGGATCTTCTGCTAAAAATTGCACCAGCAATTAAGATCGCAAACCCAACAACTATCAGCACAAACAGTATATTTTTCATATCACTCTACTTCTTTTTAAGAGTTTACTGTCTAGTAATGAAGAGACTCCCTAGTATTACAAGTTCCCCTAATACGAATCGTAACCTAGGTTGATTAGAGCTATCTTTCGGTCTTTTTCCGCTCTGATTTGATGTTGGGATATTAAAACTATGAGCAACACCATCCAATGCTGTTACGAGTGCCTTAATTCCAGCCAACGTCCCACCATCATAGTCACCTTGTTTGAGTCGCGGTGTTATATTGTGTTGGATAATGTTGCCAACACTCGCATCAGGCAAAATCTTTTTGACACCGTAGCCAGTTTCAATCTCCACGCGGCGATCACCCTTGGAAATCAACAACAACACTCCGTTATTTCGCTCGGCTTTGCCTATTTTCCAATGCTTGAATAAAGCCGTTGCAAACTGCTTAGGAGTTTTAGCAGGGGAAGTCTCAGGTACGGTTACGACAGCAATTTCACTGCCGTTTTTTGCTTCCAGGTTTGAAATCAGCTTATTGAGTTCAGCTTCAGTTGAAGGACTAAGGACATTAGCCATATCGGTCACCCAACCACTGTTAACTTGTCGTGGATTTGGTACTTGCTCCACACTTACAGCTAGACTAGCAGAGGAGAGAGTGATAACTGATAAACTTAGAAAACCCACACAGCAAGTTTGTGTAATTATAGGCGTTGTCATATGGCATTGTTTTGGTTATAGGGGTTTGAGCGGTAATGCATACTGCATTCTTTATTCAAAACGTTCAATATAAGCACGTTATACTTTAATTGCATCTTGATTAATTATTTAGTGACTAGATACACCCGTACAAGAAGTAAACTTACCCAAGATATTCTGATGCAGGAAGACAAAATCGTAGCCTGTGGTCGATTGATTATTAGGTTGAACCTGGACTAGTAGAGATGTACCGCCACTACGATCGCCTGAAGGTAAAAATCGCACTTTTCCTGTCGCCCCAGCGATCTCAAACCAGTATCTGTACAAAACTTTTTGCAATCCTGTTCGTGTGCCATCACTCTTTTTTAACCCATCAATAATCACAAGTGTGGCATCGTAAGCCGTAGCAGTGCGCCAAGTAACAGTAGTCGCTCCTCCACCCCACAGTTTTGTGGCATTTTTAGTAAAGCGATCGCTACAGGATGACGAGGGATGCCAAGGCACTGCCAGCACCATACCGTTAACATCTGCTTTCCCAGACAAGAGCGTTTCGGCTGTGTAAAAGGTGGGACTGGCAAATAAGGTTAGTTGCCTTTTATTAGCATGTGCTACTGCTAGGGCAAGGTCAATTTTGTCAACATGGGGAGCAAGTAGTAAGCCATCTACACTTTCTTTCTTGATTTGAGCTATTACTGCATCGGCGTTGAAATCAGGAGCGGAAAAATCACAGGGGATAGGGATGAACGTGCCACCATTCTGTTCAATGGAGAAGGTGAACTCAGTTCTGAACGACTTATTGTCTACCGCTTTGAAATCTGAACACATGGCAATTCGTTTTTTGAGCGCCTTGTTAATGGCGTAATTAGAGAGGGTATCTGCTATAAGGCGAACGTCAGGAACCGTGCGGAATATATAGTTATCACTATGAAGATCGCCAATTTCTGTCAGACTCTTGGCAAAACTGGTTGGCGAGATCATTACCAACTTCCCCTGGTACTCTTTGGCACTAGCAACAGAAACATCACTGGCGTTATGTCCAATCACTGCCAGAATCTGACTGTCCTCGACAAACTCCTTAGCAAGTCCCGTACTTACCTCAGGACTATTTTCATCATTAGCAATCTCCAAGAGCAACGGCTTGCCTTTAATGCCACCGTTGCGATTTACCTCATCTTGCGCCTGAGCCACTCCCCGTAAAATCTCCTGTGCCACATTGGGATTACTGCCAATCGGAACACTGACGGCAATTTTGAGCGCACTGCCATTACCAACTTTTGCATTATTTAAGTAAATCAACGCTTCTGGATCGTTGTGATTTTGTTGTAGTGACTTCTCAAAATTATTCTTTGCAGTTACAAAATTAAGGGCACGAAATTCTTTAGCTCCTGCTTCCTTATCGGCATTTGTAGCTTGATGTACTAAAATCTGCTCTCCTAAGCTAGTGCGGTTTGGTTTTACCAACAGCCATCTGATCGCCAAAGAAGCGACAATTCCTAAACCTGTAAGCATTAATATAACTAAAGGTATTTTTAAGGACTTGGGCCAGCGGAAATTCGTATCCTTTTCAGCGGGATTTTGATAAATCACCGGCAACCAAGATGCACACAGAAATTCTCCTTCCATTCCCTGCAACTGTTCGCGTGCTTTTCGCACCGACAGGTAAAACGATTCACCTTGGGAAAACGTCTTGAGGAAGTACCGCAAAAATACCTGCGCCACCGCATCGGGTACAGGCTCCCGCATCGCAATTACCTGGGGAATTTGTAAATCCGCCAAAGAGCGTGCTAACCCTAGCCCATCACAAGAGTTGAAAATTGCAAGCTTCAAGCCATTTTGCACGGCACATCTCAAGGCATATCGCACCTCGTCAAGCGGTAGATTCTCGGTGTCGTTGATCTGAATTTGTCCGCCCCCCTCTCTGGTTCTACTATGACCTGCAAAAAAGAGAATGTCCCAAGGTTGGTTCCACAGTTGGTCTGAAAGTTCTTGTCGTCGGGGTTTTGAGAGCAAAGTAACTTTTGCTCGTGGTAACTGCTCTAGTAGCTCTCGGTCTTGCTGAACATCAATGCCCAAGCCACTGCCTAAGATTGCCAAGATTCTCACCGGACTTCTTAGAGGTTGAGCTGGTGGGGCATACTTAGCACTGAGCGCCATTTCCGCCTTGGGGCGGCGCTCAAATAAATTCCACAAATGCCAGGGCAGCTTGGCAAGTAGAATATCTTGAGTTTGCAGGATAACCCGCACAGGCTGATCTTGTCTGACTTCTTCCTGCACTTGTTCTCGCAAATCTCGAATAGGTGTTTGGTTGAGCCATTCTTGCAATCTAGCTTGAAGTGCACAAGCAGCATACTCACACTCGTCCACATGGGAAACGTTCGTGATTTGGGGGGGAACCTCTATTCGCATTCCTCCCAAACTATAGTAAGCAGTTTGCCAGCGGTGATAAAGATCAGGAATTTCCGGGGCTGGGGGGAACCTGCCTGCAATTTCTGTGACACTCTGTTGACCCTCTTCTCCAATCTGAAGTATGACTGGGAATCCCTGCTCAAAATTACCCTCACCAATTTTGAAGACAACTAGCTTACCCACGATCAGTCCTTGGCTTAATTCCAAACTAAATGATAAAGTTTTCTGTGAGGCTAGTATTATCCAGCGATACTCTAATGCTAAATCGTTCCCCAAATTCAGCAGAGAATTTGATCTGAATATAGTCATCTCGTTTTCTGGCTTGTGTGTCTAAAAAGACATTGCCAGATTTATCTAGTCCAGTCAGTTGCAGACCTGCTGCTAGATAACGTTCACTACCCATTGGGTACAACCGTAGGAGAACCGCTACTCGCTGTTCTTTGTTGGGCAAAATTGCTACCATTAGGGCAACAGCGTGACCTGCAAACTGCATCCCAAAATCCATCACTCTCCTTATGCCTGCTGCCGGATGGTAAGGAGCGATGGCCGACAGAAGCTCTGCTGCTGTCCAACGAACTTCTTGATCCTGTGTAGTATGCAGCAGGTGAATTAAAGCTGTAGTCAAGTCCTCGTTTTCAAGGGTGCTATTCTGACCGATATATAACTGCTCAACCATTTGTTTAAGGGTTTTGGAGTCGTCTATGTCAACTCCTCTAACCGAAAGAGTGCGAAATGCTAAAGCTGGGTCGGTGTTTTTGTTGTCCAGAAGTTCTGCAAATGTTTGCCAACCTGCCTCAAAAACGTTGTCAAACCATTGACTTAATCGCACTAATCTAGTATTTTTTTGATGCAAGCGGATGAGTAATGTTTCGAGTGGTTGCAACTGTTCGATAGTCAGCAGTTGCTGTGATACTGTTGGTACAAAACCCAGGACTGTTGCTTCCAGGCAAGTCTTATCGAAAAGCACAACGACATAACCAATTCGGTCTGACCAAGTATCGGGCGGAATGTAACAGGTGCGTTCGCAATTTGGAATCGGGCGACACTCTAGGTGTCCGATTTGGGTTACTTTCAGGTCAGCGACATCAGAACACAGTCGCCCAACAGGATTCCAGCTATAGCTAGCTTCTAACTCGGTGGGAATATCGAGTATTTCCAAGTATTTACGCACTGCTAGCACAGCTAAAGTATTCATGTATACACTTAATGCCTTTTCAGGTGTAGGTTGCTGATGGGCGAATTGCTGTGCTGTTCGACGCTCTTGCTGAGAAATGGCAATGGAGATCGTAATGTCTTTAGCGTTTGTCAAAGTCATGGAAGGATATAGGGTTTAAGGAGAATAAAAGCTAAAAAAGCGCAAGTCTTAAGGATGTAACCCATAAACAGAGAAAACATTTACACTCTTTACCTTAAAACTAGGTTTCTCATAGGCTAGACAAAAAAGATGGCTTTGATATTGGGTATAGGGCTGTCGTGTGTAGTGAGTTGCAGGCAAAGAAGGCGGGTAGAGGTTGTTTTGACTGAGATCGCCTTTGAACCCAATAAAAAAACCATACATACATCCACCTCCCAAACTTATTAGTAAAAAAACAGCCATGTAGTTAGATATTTGAGCGCGGTTGCGATTAAACCAACCCATAATATTAAGCTCGTCCCGCATCCGCCGTAGTTCTTCCTGATGGCTCACAGATGTTGTGTGATACTACAGACAATAATAGAACCAAGCTTCACGCGCCTGAACTTCCTGGTAAAACTTTCTTGTTAGGTGATCCTGCGGCGCTGAGATAATTTGCCTTAATTCATTGGACATACTGAATGTGAAGTCTGAATTGATGAATTTTTAAGATTCCAGGTAGCCCTGTGATTTGCCGAAATTTAGCAGACGGGGAAAGCATTCTCGTTGGTAGAATTTGCTCAGAGAGGAAATTCCTACTCCAAATTCTTTAGCTAATTGCTCCCAAGTTGTTTCAGGAGGTAAGCGGCGTTGAATCAAGACTTGACAGTTAATGTCTGGGCGATCGCGCAGGTGAATGCTACGCAGTAAACTACCTTCAAGCTCAACCCATTCCAGAATGTCTGACAAAATAGGTGGTGGAGCGGGTGGTGCGGGTATGTTGTTTACGTGATCTAGTGATTCATCAAAATCGGATGAGTGAGTGTAAGCAGCAATCGCATTTGACGCTGCTTTGATGCGGATGTCCTGAAGTCTGTGTTTGAGATAAGCGTTGAGCCATGTGATGACGCTTGCCCGTTCTGGATTGTAAGTATCGCCTGTTGTGGCTTCACACAAATTGCGGCAGAAGTACAGCCAGGTTTGCTGGATTGCATCTTCGTAGTCAGGCACTCCCACTCCAGATAGGAGTTTACCTGATTGTTGAATCCTCCAAATAATTTCATTGAGTCCTTTCTGACGTTCTAGGCTTAAGCGTGGATGGCAACAGGTTTCAACAACAAGCTGGTTTAATTGCTTGTTTAATGTATCCATGCTGCTAGTCTGATTAAAGGTGGAATTAGTCATGATTGAAAGCTTTGCCTGATCACCCAAAAACCATTGCTCGTAATTAAGCCTAATTTCATGATGTTTTGCACAAATATAATCAATGCCGCTGAACCACCTAGCCCTTCTAGGGCTGTCCTGCGACGGGTTTTATATATACTTTCAAACTCCTGTGTTTAACCTGCTATATGTTTGTCAGGCGAATTAAGGAGATTTTACACGATTGTTTACAAATTGTTACATTCAAATTTTAGCGAACAGCTTCTCCTCCACATCTGTCAAATACGGGCGCTTCAGTTCTCCCAAGTGCTTTAGCACAGCACTTGGGGCATCTTCCAAGTTCTCGTTTTCCCGTAGCCTATGAATGCGTAGGCGTAGCCCGCCGCAGGCATCGCTAATCTGCTGCATCTGCTGACATTCCGACTCCAGGTAATTCAGTGGCTTCAGGTGGTCAATTCCGACGGGGGTACGGCTCTTTTAGGAAGACAATAAACTACATTCATATTACAGGTATCTAATCTGCTCTATATTTAATTTTCTACTCTCTAGGCTAAATACGTAAAATTAAGCGATCGCAGATAAATCAAACCTAAAAACAGGCTTTTCCCGTGTAATATGATGCTACAAAAAAGTTGTGTTTCTATTTTTGAAATTTTAACGGAGGTATTTTGAGAATGCTTAAAGCCTGTAATTACTGCTCCACAATAACTTTAGGCTTTATGGACAGACAAAAAGCGTCTTTTCAAAAGAGCCGCACCCTTCCGACGGTGTACTCCCCATACCAAAAAAACAAAAGATTAGCTGGTAGTATTTATGTAACATACTATAAACACATAATACCTCTATGCAAATTGAACCATACGAAGATAGCCAACTTGATACCATCAAAAGTCTTTCACTTCGGGCATGGAGTCCGGTCTTTGATTCGATTCAAAATGCAATGGATATTGAGGTGTACCATTCATTCTACCCTAATGGTTGGCGTGTAAGCCAGCTTAATGCTGTCGAGTCCGTCTGTACTACAGCAGACATGAAGGTGTGGGTTGCCATCGACTCTGATTCAACCGTGGGCTTTATAGCCGTGAAACTCCATTCAGAGAATAGTATGGGAGAAATCTACATGATTGCCGTTGATCCAGATTATCAACGTCTTGGCATTGGAGCCGCTCTGGTCGAGTTCGCTCTTAATTGGATGAAAGCTGCTGGTATGACCGTTGCTATGGTCGAGACTGGAGGCGATCCTGGTCATGCACCAGCACGTTGTACATATCAAAAGCTGGGTCTCGGGTTGTTACCAATTGCCAGGTACTTTAAAAAGCTGTAAAACGCATTGAGACAGGATATTTGTGAAAACCTGCATTTCGAGTCTCATTAATGCTTTATTTCTCGTCACCGAACAAGGCTTTTTAGTCAAAATTTTATTTTGTAGAATCACTTACAGCATTGTGGCATTGCTTCTTTGTTGCATTAATCTTTAATTTCCGACTCCAGAACCTTCAACAATTTCTCTTCCAAAGCCGTCAAATAAGCTCGATTCAGCTTCCCCAGCATCTCCAAAAACTTCTGCACAGATTCTTCGAGCGCACCCGAATACACCCGATTGATGCGTAGGCGTAGCCCGCCGTAGGCATCGCATATCTCCCGCATCTGACTTTTCCCGTTAAGTCTCTTTTGCAAGCTGCCAACCTTCACTCTTGTCGTGTAATTTTAACCAACCTCGCCATAGTACCTGGATACCAATAGGGGTTTTATGTCGATGTTCAAGATAACCTCCAAGACGAGCGATGCCTGCGGCGGGCTGCGCCTACGCTTCTACAGCCCAACTAACTGTTAGTAGCTTGGGTAATTTGGGAGATTTAGCTTTTAAAATCCGAAGCTCAAGGGGATTAAGAATCTCAATGGCAAGGGCGGAAGGCTGGGTGCGGTGTAGATAAGTTAACTGCAAAAGCTCAACAGCAATCACGCTCAAAAAACCAATTAAGGTCTTCATACCTTCAGCAGCAAGTCTGTATCTTTCTATTTGAGAGCCTGACTTGAAAATTTTGTGATACTCTTCTACTCTCCAACGGTAAGAATACCAACGTAAAATTGTAGAAGCTGTCTGGATATCTGCGACAACTTCTGTGGTTAGCAACATCCATTCTATAGGGGTTTCACCTTCTGGGCAATCAACTTCCGTGGCATAAACGGCATATACCAGTAGAGGATCACGGTTATCAAAACGATGGGGGGTACGAAGATTTACAGAACAAAAACGTACAGCTAGCTTTGCTTTACGGGCAGAACGCTTGCCTGTCTGAGGCAATTCAACTTCCTGTGACAGACTGATAGGTTGTGCTTCTAATTTAGACCAGAGCCGTTCACTGTCAGAATCTAAACTGCGGTTACGAGCCGCACGTACCAAAACTCCGGTGTGCTGGAGTTGACGAACTTGGTCGAAAACTTCCGTTATATCACCCTCTCTATCAAAAGCATGAATCATACGAGTGGACTTACTTACACGGTTTTCTACATTAGTAAGTGCCTCTACCCATCTGTAAGATTTTTTCTGCTCAAAGGGACGCTTTCGGCCTTCTTTACGGGCTGCTGCAAGTCGTTTTTTCTTTTGTGTCAGGGTTTCATCTTTTGATGGTTTCTGTTTTGCTTCTCGATTCCAAAGTTTTTGCCACAACAGATCTATCGATTGACCTTTCTGGGGTTCTATGGCTAAAGCGCTGTGTAATATTAAACCGTTACCTCCCTTCCCAATTGGGCCGTAACCTTCTTTTTTAGCCGCAATACTGCCATAATCAAGAAAAGTGGTGTCTCCGACACACAGCACTACATCGTATTCTGCAACAGTTTCCGCCGTCATTTGGCAGTGCGGTTCTATTACCCTTGAAAATTCCACTTTTGGATTAGCAAAAACTCATAGGCTCTCTTGAGTACAGTTCCACTGCTGAAAATTTCCGACAGTGCAATGCCTTATCCCAAACGGGAGCAATGCGAAAAAGTGAGATGACCCCACCTGGAGAGCGATCGCTAATAAACTCTTACGTATGCACTAAATATTTAATACAAAAAACTGAGTAATATTCGCTAGAAGACACAACCTGTGCTAAAAACGAGGTTTCTGTACATTGTTACGACTATAAAAA
This sequence comes from uncultured Nostoc sp., assembly GCF_964245445.1. GTDB lineage: Bacteria > Cyanobacteriota > Cyanobacteriia > Cyanobacteriales > Nostocaceae > Nostoc. The sequence continues at coordinate 61,107 of NZ_CAXTNE010000005.1, read as the reverse complement.
AGGTAAGATTTCCTTTCAGGAATAGTTTTGAAATAGGAAGTATCTACTTTTATGAAGAAAAACATATATGCAAATCTAAATTTTGCCGATTCATTATCAGATTTTAAAGAGGATGTGACGAAACTTTTAGAGTTGAAAAATATCAAGGAATGGTCTGGAAGAATAGTTAAAGAAAGAGAAGAAACAATTAGACAGGCTGCGTTAATTTTAGCGGGTCAATGTACCGCCATATTATTGCCTAAGCTTTCTGAATCAGAGTCGGCTCATCAAACAGCAATTAATCAAACCAAAGGATGGTGGCATACCGATACGCAGAGACACGGTTATACGAAGAGAGAAATATTAACAGTAGGTAATATTGTAGTAACTCTCAAATTACCATACGTTGTTCAAAAAAGAGAAAAAAAAGCGAATAATAAATCTACTCATGTTGTATTCTGTCCCTTGTTAAAATGGTTAGGAATGTCAGAGGGCTTGAGCCTATTACTTTGGTCAGATATTGCAAAATATGGTGCCATAGCTAGTTCTTTTGAAACCGCACATACAATCCTGGGCGATTGGGGAATTAATATTAGTCTTAAACGAATTGAACGATTGACATATAAATTTGGTCAAATTGGCATTGATTTACGTCAAGCTAAAATATCTAACTTACAACAAGGTAAATTACCTGATGGAAATATACTTAAAGACCAAAGAGTTGTAATTGCTGTAGATGGTGGCAGGAGTAGAATTAGGATTAATAAAAAAGGTAGAAAAAATCCTAAAACAAACAGGCATGGCTTTATAGGGGAATGGGTTGAGCCAAAATTATTAACAATTTATGTGGTTGATGAACAGGGTAAAAAAGTTAAAGATAACGAAATAAAGATTGTAAATGATGGCACTTATGAAGATTATAAAGGCTTTTTAGCAATTTTATAAATGCATCTGATTAGTTTGGGAATTAGTCAAGCAAAACAAGTTTTATTAATTGCTGACGGAGCTGAATGGATTTGGAAGCATATTCCCCCTCTTTTAAATAAATTGGAATCTCCCGATGCGACTTATCAATTATTTGATTTTTCCCATGTTACTGAGCGGGTACAGAAATTTGCTGATGTAGCTTTTAGTGATGAGAAGGAGCAGAATAATTGGTTTAAAAAAGCACGGAAAAGTTTAAAAAAAAGTAATGCCATGACCATAATTAGGCAGATGGATGAATTTATCTCTGAAGCCACGGGAGAACGTTGTAAAACTATGGTAATACAGAGAAATTACCTTTTACGTGCCTATCGTGAAAGGCGTTTAAATTACGCTAAGGCAATAGAGCAAAAACTACCTATTGGGAGCGGGGCTTTTTGATTGTTTAATCCGTCAAGTTGTCAACTTAAGAATCAAGGGGAACAGTAAATTTTGGTTAAAAGAAAATGCAGCAAATGTTGTTACATCTGCGTTGTCAATGGATAGCTGGAAGTTGGGATAATTTTTGTGGTTCTATCTTTAATTCCTTTATTAAACCTCAAACTGCTTGATTAATTTTATACTTACTGTTCATCTTTAGCTATTTATTGCTGTAATTAATACTAAATATCAAAGACTGATTACAGATATTTTGGGAAATAATTGTCAAATGACTTACTAGCACTCTTTTTTAGATATCTCATCAAGATAAATTGTCGTGCAAAGCAGTATAAAAATTGTCAATAAAATCACACTATACTTAAATATAATTTTTAGCGCTCGCACCTTTCTTGGCCGACCTCACAAAATCGCATTGCTCCCTATTCATAGCTACTGTTACCTCTAGCTTTCCCACACTGCGGCTCATGTCAGCTTATCCTGGCAGTTACGCCATCCCTTTTAAGGCATTACCCGTTAATTCGGGTTAGGCATTTGCTTCTTGAGTCATCCTGTGCCTTCATGTCTTGTGGCTGATACCTACCTGTTACCAATTTCAGGAGAACATGAAGGGTTGTTTCGTTCCCAGTATCCATATTTGAGTGTTTAGGGCGTGTCTTTCCACCGAGGTTGGGAGTGGTGCGCTATCACGGTAACCGAATCCTGATAGTCTCTACCTCTATTGGATGTTTCCAATACAAGGGGATGAGTTTGATTCATTAGCTTATATCCGAATGGCACTAAGAAAAGCTAAAACACTTGTGGTTAAGCAGTTTTTAAAATATTTCGTAATTCAAGCCGGGGTTTGGTCATCAAGGGATAAATTTTTGGGCGACGTTTGCGGACTCGTGGCTCACTACGACCTGGGCGATCGGGAACGACCTTGTGAGCAATAACTTTTAGCAAAGTGAGATAAATTCGGAGGCGTTTTTGAGGAGTTGCTGCTAATAATTTGGGAATAAAGTTAATTAAATGGTGGCGAGTACCTTGCAGTGATAAGCGTAATGGAGGAGTGGTGTAAGTAGTTCCAGCCGACCACATTAAACTACGAAGTAAATTATAAGCTAGCAAAAAAACATGAATTTCTTTGCGTACCATTGAGGGCGTTTTACATCGGAGAACATCCATACCCAAGGTAGTTTTGAGATGTCTTAAATCTAGTTCAACATCCCAGCGCTGGCGATAAAGCCCCACAATTGCCAGAGTAGAATAAGTTGCTTTATCTAAAAGAGTAGTAATTAAGCTAACTTGTTGAGTCCGAAAACCAGGAATAACAATATAATCGTAAATCTCTCGCACAGTTATGGTTTGAGGTAGAGCTAAAAATTCATCTTTATTCAATCCTTTTGGACAACTTTTCGGCTTATGCCAAGTAACTAATTTATCGCAATCTCCAACAATTTTACCTTTTCGCATAGTTGTTGTGCGAGATTGGTGTTTCCGTATAGCATCACAATCAAGCTTTTTGATAATAAACATATCGGCGTAAGCACAAAAAGCTCTATCCCCTATAAGCACATCATTAGGTTTTAGAAAACTGTATAGTTTTCTAACTAATTTAATATCATGAGTGTTCAAAACGTCGATGCACAAAGCAACAGTAGCTCCTGTTACTAAACTGAATATTACACCAATTTTAGCAATTGGAAAGCCACACCCATCTTTTTGAGTGCTAGGTTGAGGGTATTCTTTTTGGTTCTCTACAGTGTCTAGCATAGATACCGTCGAGCCGTCTATCACTAAAACATTTCGACCACACCATAAATGTTCTTGGGTTACTTTCTCTTCCAGTTTTTGTGCTGAATAATTGAAAAGCTTTTCTAACAAATTTTCTGGTAATCTTGCCCGTGCTTGGCAGTAAGCACTCGTATCTGTTGAGGGAACTTCTACTTCTGACTCAGCCAAATGTGCAATTATTTTACTCACAGCATTATCGCAAGTTTTATCAGTATCCAACACTTGTGCTCAAAACGCCCACAAGGTGAGAAATGGGTCAAATAATCGCTTTTTATATTTAATTTTTAGTTCAGAGATTGTAAGTTTTATTGCAGATTCTGGCAATAGTTCTTTAAAAGGTAAACCTAAACTTTGATTAAATTATCAAGTGAGGATTTGTACTCTTAGTGTCACAGTGGTGTTTATGATGTTGGCTTATTCGTCTCAAAAAAGTATTTCATGGACGAGTAAGCTTTTTCTACCTTCAAAAACTTTTTGGGCAAACGTACATCATCTTCCTATCTGCGTTCGTCGAAGACGTTGCCGAAGGCATCGCCTGACTCATGCCATTACTGCCGGAGTGAGCATTAAACCTGTAGCCCTTGTTCTGCATAGCTTAGAGCTTTTATTAGTGCCATTCGATACTTGACCACTAACGACGGAATACTGGACACATTGATAAATCTGCCAAGCTGTAGGCATTACGTGTGAGTAAAATTGCATCCATTAATTTCCAGGTTGCGTCCTTTGCCCGACACAAACATTCATAGGCGGCTTGACGGAATTCCTACAGTTGTGCAAAAACATCCATAACGGCTGATGAAGGTTGATAGTGTTTCTTTCATCTTCCGTGACTGGGGTGCTTGTTCTTACAGGTATCCCTTTATTTTTTGCTCAGTCTCTCACTTCGCGATCGCTCACCTTTAGTCTAAAGTCCAGGTAAAAGCTTATCTCCTTCTTCTTTTTTCAACTTTTCTCCCGCAATCAATCGCTCAAGGAGTTTGGATTGCAAAAACTCTTGCATATTTCCAGCGATCGCTGCAAACTTTAAATCGAATTTCCTCACAAATGGTTCAAAGTTCTCATCAGGGCCAGCGTTACTTCATGCCCCGCACGTTTCAATCCAATAGCCAAAGCGCAGTATGGTTGCAAGTCTCCTCTTGAACCTACTGTTAGGATTGTAATCTTCAGTTTTCGGCTTGGTGCTATCGGTAGACTTTGGCTCAAATCTTTTTCCTGCTGAAAACGTAAGGATTAAAAAATTGTACTAATTTCTTGTGCCTCTGGGCGATAAGCTAATACAGTTGAGATCAGCCTGTTTTTTCGTAACTGTTCCCTTGCCTTCACAGAGGAACTTTCTTAACTCAACCACATTGAGCCAATTGCGTAGGCGCAGCCCGTCGTAGACATCGCTATTGCATTGGTTAATATACAGTCAAGAAAATGCAGATTGCGGAAGGCAGATTGAAGATTGACTGCACCTACGAGGGATGCAGCTTGAGGATTTGAGATTGTAGATTTGAGATTTATTCCGCTTAACACCGGGCAGGGCTTGTACCAAATTCAATCTGCAATCTCCAATCTTCTTAGTCAAAACAATTCACGCATGATCAATCTCATGAAATAGTTAAGGGAATTCCGTTATCTTTGGGTTTTAAATTGAGAATAAACGGAACAGCTTTCAATACCCAATCGGACACTGGTGTATAATTAGCAGCTTCTTCTCCAAAACTAATAGAAAGCATATCTGTATGAATAATACCTGGATTGAGGGGTATGGCTGCCATACCAGTTGGCAATTCTTGTGCCAAAGAACGAGTTAATCCTTCTATTGCCCACTTAGATGCACAATATGGTGCAACTTGGGCCCAAGTCGAACGTCCCCAGCCAGAACTAAAGTTAACAATAATACCCCGTTTGTTTTTCACCATTGCTGGTACGAAATGGCGAATTATATTCGCTACTCCTTTAATATTGATATCTATAAGATCCGAAAATTCTTCAGATGGTATTTCCCACAAAGGTGCTGGATAATTAGTAATTGCCGCATTATTAATTACTATATCTGGCGGTGAATATTTTTGAAGTACGTCTTGGGCCCATTTTTTTACAAGGTGTTCATTTGCTACATCTACGGATGTGAAGTCGTTGGGCGCACTAAATGAATGGCGTATTTTATCGATTGCATCTGATGAACGGGCGCAACCAATAACAGTATGCCCCTGTTGAATAAAACCCTTGGTCATCGCATAACCTAGACCTTTACTTATGCCTGTAATTAAGATGAGCTTACTCATATTTGTCTGCTATTCCTGTTCTGAATCAATAATTCGTGGGAAAAAATAACCACTACCTCTTGCTGTGATAATGAATTCTGGGTCGTTGGGGTCGGATTCTACCTTTGTCCGCAACCGTGAGATATGCACATCTACCACACGGGTGTCTGTATTCATCTCTGGTACAAAACCCCACAATTGCTGTAATATTTCAACCCTTGAAAAAATCTTTCCCGAATGATTAACTAACAACTCTAATAAGCTAAACTCCACACCTGTCAACCGAATACGCTGCTCATTTTTATGAATTTGCCGCTTACTTGTATCGATTTTCAGGTCGCCTGCATGAATTATAAGAGAGTTAGGAATAGTATTGATACTGGTTTTGTGGGAGCGCCGTTTTATTTAATACACAGGCAATTCGAGCTTCTAATTCCTTGGGTGAGAAAGGTTTTGTCATGTAGTCATCAGCACCGAGTTCCAGCCCAGTGATTCGGTCTGCTACATCTGCCAAGGCTGTTAGCATGATAATTGGTACGTCTGATTGTTTCCGTAATTCTTGACAGACACCGTAGCCATCTAGCTTTGGCATCATTACATCTAGAACTATCAAATCAGGGGTCAACAGGCGAAAAGCTGACAAAGCTTCTTCACCATCACTAGCTGTAACTACACTGTAGCCAATCATCTCAAGACGCGTCTGTAAAATTCGGCGGATGCTGGCTTCGTCATCTACTACTAAGATTGTGCCTTTATCACCTGATAAGTTTCTCAACGCTGTTCCTCCACAGCGAGAACTCTCAACCATCCATTATCTGCTTATTAGGAGTCATTTCCAATTCGCAATTCGCAATTAATAATATCCCACGCATAAATGCGTTCCGTTGAATATTGATACTACGTTTTGTTTCTTTTCATAATTGAAATTAGGGGCTTTGACTCCAAGGTGAATCAATTATCAATTACGTCCGCAATTGCGAATTGCGTTAGCGCAGCGTTAGCGACGTTCGCGTAGCGTCTCCGTCAGGAGAAGGAGCGTCACTGCGAATTGCGAATTGTTCGGTCATGAGGTAATGTCACGATTGACTGGACTGTAAAAGAGAGTGTCAAAGCGAATCTGCGGAGATTAGTCAAGCGCCTGCTGCGGAAATATGGGTATCCACCAGAAAAACAAGAGAAGGCGATGGTAACAGTGTTGCAACAAGCAGAATTGTTGTGTAGAGATTGGGCTGCACGAGGTTTGATGGCGATCGCGCTTTTGGTTGCTCCTTGCCAGATAGCCCTTAATGCAAATAAACCCAAGCTTTATTCCCGTCAACGGGAATCAGTATCTTCGCAGGAATGTTGTCGATCAAAGCCGTCTAAATTTCAGTATGAATTTTTATGAATTTCATTACATACTGAAATTAACGACTAGGGTATGTGTAAACAAGCATCTGTGTGGGTGTCCCCTAAAATCTGGGAAGTAAATGAGGCGCGGATGTTATTGGTTCAGAGTAATTGATCGTTAGGGCAATCACACTTGAGGTACTGGTAATCTTAGTTGAAAATTTGTTTAAATTAGAACTCCCAAAACGGAAGTCCTAACGAACAGTAGCAGCCAATGTTGCTGGCACTGTTTCCATTCAGTTTTAATATCCTCATTTTGAGGATTCTTGCATCATAGCAGAATAGAGTGAGATTTAGGTTTCACTCTCCTAACGGGGATTATGTGTGCAGTTTCATTTGCAATTATTGTGGATTATCAGTTCATTTGATTACTCATCAATTGTGTTCCATTTGATGCCAGAAAAGCGTTTGGAATTTACTTTGGTATATTTTTCCGTGTGGCGACATATGTGTCAACTGTAAACGCCAGTGAGAGCGAATCTTATGATCAAAAAGGATACACGGAAGATATTAAAAGTGAATGCCTAGAAATGTATGTCAATGGTTCTGGGTTCCGAGCGATAGAAAGAGTTAAAAAAGTACATCATACTACTGTTATCAATTGGGTGAGGCAAGTTGCTAGCACGTTACCAGATACACCTTATATAAGTTAAATACCGGAAGTAACGCTTATTTGATGAACCAGAAACTTTTCTTGGCTCAAAAAAAACAAAATTTGGCTTTGGACAGCTTTCAATCACAGCGTTCCGGGAATTATAGCTTGGGTTTTAGGCGACAGAAGTTCAGAAACATTTAAACATTTGTGGTTGATAATAAGATGTTGGCAGTCTTATTTTTATGTCACCGATGGTTATCCTGTTTATCCTTGTTTTATCAGCAATGAAGATCACATCGTTAGTAAAACATCCTCTGACAAGAGTGGAGGGGGAGAATAGTCATTTAAGACATTATCTTGCTCGACTACATCGTAAAAGTTTTTGTTACTCGTGCATCCGAGGAAATGCTTAAACATTCAATTCGTTTAGTAATATATTATTATCTCCAGTATGGTTCAGTGGCGCTGCGGGCGCTATGCGCCCGCTTTTCTTGAGGCGATCGCTTGATTCATATTTTGGTTCAGCAACGCCGTCAAAATTGAAACCACATTAAGGTTCTTGTCCAATTTTGGTGATCTGGGTTGGGGCAAGGCAGAAGGCAGAGGGCAGAGGGCAGAAGGCAGAGGGCAGAGGGCAGAAGGAAGAAAGAATGAAAATGCCTAAAATGATTACGGTACAAGGGTTACAAAACTCCTGCCTTCTGCCTTAAAACCCTTTTTTGTGTTGATCACCAAAATCTGACAAGAACCTTAATGTGGTTTCAAAATCGCCTTGTTTGTAGTTTGAAGCGTTTCTGTCTGCAGTTCCTTACATATACCTACCGCTTGACTACTGGTCAAGCGGTTCTATAAGTGACTAGCAAGTTGCACCTTTCGTTATTTTACTTTTCTTTATAAATCGGCCCTTAATGGCTGAACCAGTAAGTAAAATCCCTCCTGCCACTACACCTAGAACTGATCCAGGTTCCGGAACTGCGGTAGCTTCTGATGATGCTCCAACGATAGTACCAGTAAGACTCGTGACATTCCTGTCGAAAGTCCCTAATCCAGTGGTTTTATCGATGGTTATCTGTTTTCCGTCTGCAGTAAAACCATACAGCGTGTTGCCCTGCTCGATTAAGCCAAACACGTTTTTGAAGCCAATGTTCCCAATCTGGCTAGCTGTACCATTTAGAGCTATTGAGAATAAGGTGCTATCGGTAGGGGTAAATGATGTCGCAAAAAATGCATTAGTGCCAGGATCGAAGACAATGTCACCAGCAGTACTGAAGTTAGGTATGTTAGCTACTAATGTGGCAGCACCAGTAGAGGTATTAATGTTATAAAAACCCCCTGCAAAAGTAGTACCGTAAAGTTGATTGTTAGTGGGATTAAAATCTAGACCAGCCACATTTTGAACGCCTAAATTGCCTATTAGCGTTAAAGTGTTTGAATCTAAATTAACCCTGTATGACTGATCGGGGTCACCATTAATGTTAACGCTGTCTCCAAACAGCTCGTTGGTGTTAGAGAAACCTATATCACCCCAATTAACACCATTAGTGAACACAGGTGTAAAGCTGCCAGTTGAAGTATCAATGGTTCCAACTTTTCCATCGCCAGTAGCAAGAAAAGAAGCAGCTCTCGCATTACCTGATGTTACCAAGGTAACCACCGCTGCACCAATTATAGCTGTCACTAACTTTTTCATTGTGTAGCTCCTGTAATCTATGATTTTAGGTCAATATTTAAAGACATCAATCCTAAAGCCTTCTACAAAACAAATCCTATAGCAGAATGGTAACGATTCACATCTCCCCCTTTTGACAAGCCTCTTAAAAAGCAGCAGGGATGGGTGGCGGCGAAATACCCTTACTCCGGATTTCTCACAATATTTTAGAAAAAGGGGGTCAAAAACTGCCAAAATGTATGTTGCAAAACAATTCCAGCAGCTTTGTTGTATGACCCAAAATAAGAACCATTGTATACCAGAAGAGTTCGTATTTGACTGGAGTTTAGACTAAAGTAAGCAAAAATAGCTCAACATTTAAACCAATTGATTCCATGTTGAACAATGAAATGAAACCGGAGCAATCAAAGTAATTAAAAGCCGTTAAGCAGTATTTTTAGATACTTTCTTAAGCTTGGTAAAGGCTTTTTTCACAATGGGATAACGAGTCCGTGGCGCTCTGGGTCTACCAGAAGTCCAACCAGGGGACTTTCCTCGCTTGTTTGGGGCTAGGTGCAGGTGTTCCAATCCGAGCCAAAACGGCTGCAAAGGCTCAACGGGATGCAGACCAGCTGGGGCGACCAGATTGGAGCAGAAATTGAAGCCATACTTAACCAAAGGCGACAAGTTAAACCCAGCAGTGCCGGGGTGGATGATGGGGTTCCTAGTTGCTTGGGCTGAATGGCCATTGATGGATACTGGCGAGACAATATCAGTGCAGATCCCATTTATCCCGGAGTACGCCACCACCTCAATAAACGACGAGATTGTAACGACCTCTACGCTCGGTTAGTCTGCCCCCTCCAAGCAGCAGTTGCAATTAAGCGAGTCTGTTACCTCGCTAACCTTATCAGAACAGCTTAAACAGTCAAATGTAAAAGTAGACCTTTATATCTGCAACTCCTTCTTAAATGTTGGCAAAATAACTGAGGTTTGGCAAACCTGCTTTACTGTTGACTGGAACGGTGAAATTAAGTGCTACTTCTGGGAACGAGATGATCAAGTTATTGGTGAGTTAGCGATGGCTGCGCCCGCCGAAGGCATCGCTAAAAACTAGCTTCAGTATAATACAAATATTTATAACAATTAAAACGGTATTAACACTGATAAAATTTGATTTTTCTTCTCAGATATAAATATAATTTGTTGTTTTTGCCAAAAAAAAAGGTAGGATTCCCGAATAGTAAAGGTTTTGATATCTGACATCAAAACAGGGAGTGCCTACGCGCTTATGAAAAATTATATATATTCTACTTTCGATTTAAGCAAATCATTAAAAAACTTTCAAGAAAAAGTTACGAAACTTTTAGAACTAACAAATATCTCAGAATGGGATGGACGCGTTTTCAGAGAGCGTGAGAAAAAAATTAGAGAATCTGCTTTAATAATGGCTGGAGAATGTACAGCTTTGCTGCTCCACAATCTGTCAAAATCTCAAGAATTTTTGGATAAAGCAGAGCAGCAAACACGGGGATGGTGGCAAACAACTACACAAAAGCATGGTTGTAAAAAACGACAAATATTAACAGTTGGGAATATCGAAGTAAGTTTAAAACTCCCGTATGTGGTTGAACGTCAAACTCAATCAAAGAAAAATTAAAAATCTTTACATTAAGGATTTTGCCCATTTTTAAGATATTTGGGAATGTCTGAGGGTTTAACCCCTGGAGTTTTATCGACAATTGCCCAATATGGTGCAATTGCTGGCTCGTTTGAGGCAGCACGGACAACATTAATTGATTGGGGCATAAATCTCAGCTTAAAACGCATAGAACGGCTAACATATTACTTTGGTAAAATTGGTATAAATTTACGTGAATCGAAAATAACAAGTTTAGAGCTTGGTAGTTTACCTATGAGTAACATTCTTAAAGGCCAGCGTGTTGTTATTGCTGTAGATGGCGGTCGTACACGGATTCGGATTAATAAAAAAGGCAGGCGTAAGGCTAAGACTAATCGTGTAGGCTTTACAGGAGAATGGATTGAGCCAAAAGTATTAACAATTTATGTAGTGAATGAACAAAGTGAAAAAATCAGGAATGGAGAGGTTTCAATTACCAATGATGGAACTTATCAAGGATATCAAGGATTTTTGCAGATATTAGAGATGTACTTGGTTAATTTAGGTATTAGTCAGGCGAAACAGGTTTTATTAATTGCGGATAGAGCAGAATGGATCTGGATACATGTTCCCCCTTTACTCAAAAAGTTAAAATGCCCACCTGAAACTTATCAATTATTAGACTTTTTTCACGCTACATCACATTTACAAGATTTTGCTGATGCTGCTTTTAGCACAAATAATGAGCGTCAACAATGGTTTCAAAAAGCTCGTAAAAGTTTAAAAAAAGGTCAGGCACTAGATTTAATGAGAAATATGGGTGAAGTTATTTTTGAGGCAAACGGAGAGCGCCTTAAAATTTTGGTACGAGAACGAAATTATATTTTAAAAGTTTACAGACGCAGGCTTTTAAGATATAACGAAGTTGCATCCCGAAAATTACCTCTTGGTAGTGGTGCTGTTGAAAGTTTGATTTGTCAAGTCGTTAATTTACGTATGAAAGGTAATAGTAAGTTTTAGCTTCAAGATAACGCAGAAATTATGTTACATCAACGCTCGCAATGGATAGCTAAAAGTTGGGATAATTTTTCTGATGCTATCTTTAATTCGTTTATCAAACCCCAAACTGCCTGATAAATTTTATACTTTAATTAAGTATTTAATTAATTTTCTGCCATAATTGATACCAAGTCTTAAAGGCTTATTGCAGATATATTTGGAAATAATCGTCAAATAATTTACTAGTAATCTTTTTGAGATATCTCATCAAGATGATTTCTCGTGCAATTACGTGTATTAATTGCAAATAAAATTACCTCATACAGAAATGAAAGTTTTAGCGATCGCATTTTTTTACCCGACCTCACAAAATCGCGTTGCTCCCCTTGGAATTATCATCAGCTCCCTAAAGTTTTCGCTGGCAATGGCTGGGGAATTAAAGTTAGTACCGAATCCCAGTTAGACAAAGCATTACAAACAGCTCAACAAAACCGTGACCAACTTGCTTTTATTGAGGTTGTAATGGATAAAATGGACAGCCCAAAGGTTCTGTTATGACATCATCTGAATCATTTAAACCCGTAATCTTGTTATCAAGGTTATTAAGGAAAGTCACCGTATTCTTGATGCTTAGGCTAGTATCTGTGGAGCTGGCATCTAAGACATTAAAGCTGTCGGTGATACTAGTTTGTCCACTAAACAGGATATTGCCAACAGCTGGTCTTGCTCCAGAAGCTTTCAGGTTCTGCAAGTTTTCTAAGTTGAAGTTTTGCAGGATGACTTTGGTATCAGGCGCACCTTCATCAAAGTTTTCAAAGGTGATTTCCAGATTACTGCCATTCTGGGTTAGCAACAGATTTCGAGCAGAGAACAAGTCGTCATTGGACTCGAATTTTAGAGTGTCCACTTCGGCAATTACTGCGGAAGTCGGGTTTGTTCCTTTACCGACGCTACGAAAATCAGTGATGGTACCACTAACATTGCCATAATATATATAAACAAATACATCATTTCCCCCACCACCAGTCACGGAGTCGTCCCCCCCGTTCCCTGTGATGGTATCGTTACCTGCAAGACCCTTAATTGTATCCGCCTCGTAACTACCTACTAGCGTATCGTTCCCCTTGGTTCCAATTATATTTGCCATAACTTTTACCTACCTAAATTGATTTTTGGCGTTGCTGATTAAATGTATGAATCTGGGTGCAGAGACTAGCAATTACTAGTCTGCGTACCTATTGCATTAATTGTAATGATGCATCCTGCTAGATCGAGCAGTTCTAATAGAGCGGGAATTGCCGTAATTTCATTGGATTTATCAGCCACTTTGACTTGCCCCAAGACAAGACGATGCTCACTCGCCCATGCGCTGACTAAATGCAAGGCTGACTTGTTGTGTTCTCTGTCATAGGAACCTTTAAGCGTCTTGCCATCGATGGGAATAACTTGCGCCTCAACTGTTTCAACTATTGACTGTACCCACCTCTGAAAACAACGCTCAAATGCTTTGGGGTCAATACGTTCAAATACTCGTCTAAAAATATTCGGACAAGGAATGCCATTAGCTAGAGCTAAAAATTGTACTAACCAATCATATTTGCTCAAACCATAGTTTTCCATGTCCTCCCATCCCTTACCCCCTGCGATCGCTGATAAAATGCCGATAGCGCAGCGTTAGCGAGTCCGCCAGCGTCTGATTAAAATATCTGTTAACAGGTGGGCCCGGGTGCGTTGCGAGCGAGGGTCTTCTATTTCACTAAAATAGCTTTGCATCAGTTGTGTTAATTCCGTGACGCTGAGCACGTTAAACTTTGAATCAGTTTTATGCTTTGAACGAGCAGAGTTTAACCTTGATGACATGAGACAGCCCCCACTCATGATTGAACGCTTTGCTCATTAGCGTACTACCTAAACATTTCATGCTCAAATTAGATACATTGCCCTATACTTTAGCAAAATATTCTGTATCCTGAAGCACAAAACTAGATGCGCTTACCCTGTTGAAGCTGAAGGCGAACAAATATCAATAGTCGAAATTAAAGGCCCGATCAGTAGGTTAGAAAATGCCGAAAATTGCCTTGATGTTGATTATAATGAAGTTTCTCATACCTGCGTTTATTACTTTTCTGGGCAAGTTAATGAGATTCTAAATCAAATTTTTACCTAAAGATAAATCAGGTTTTTCGATTCTTGTTAATTTGTTTAACCATCTTAATCCTTCGTTATAAGATTTGAACTGTTTTTCACTAATACGAAACTCTAACCTATCAACAATATTCTTGATCTGGCGGGGCATTTGATTTCTTATATCTCCCCAACGCCGTGTTTTTCTACTGAGTCAAGGCGACCACTCTTAGATGGTCAGTGGGTTCGATATTATCATCGGCTCAATACTGAAGATGTAGAGTTTGTCCAGAAGATACTGAAGTATCGGCAACGGGAGGAGAAGGAACTCAAGCGGCAAGAGTCACTTGAGCCAGATGCGGCATATAAGGCTAGGATGCAAGCTCAGTATGGTGTTGAGCAGAGGGAAAAATTAGTATAAGTATTTCCTCTGCACCCATGCACCCCTGCTCCCATGCCTTCTTTATCGCCGTCCACACCCCCCATTATTGTCTAAGCCATGACTGAAGATTGGCTGTATATCTGACTACGTTAGAAAAAAGGCGCGTCCATATCGATTTATTTTCATCGTCAGACTGTAAACCCTGTAACCCACAGCCTACACCCAATCTAAGCCTTAGCGATCGCCGTTTCTACGTCTAAAGACACAAGTTTATTTAATTTTGAGAGATTAATCAGAGATTAATGAGATATTAAGTTGAAAAGCGGTTCTTCAGATAGAAACTTATGACAACCGAGCAAGAGCTTCAATCTCTTTTTAATACCTTAGATAGTGATCAAGACGGCAAAATCTCCATTAATGATCTTTTTTTAAGTCCTGGTCTAAGTGTAATCATCTCATCAGAAACAAATATTACTACTCCCCAGGAATTAATAGTAAATTATGATTCAGACTTTGACGGTAGTATTACCTTTGAAGAGTTAAAGTCAGCAGTTGAGAAAGCAAGTAATTTAACCTAGCAGTCAAAAAACCCAATACCAAATATCAATACCTAAAATCCCTCTAAGCGCCCACGCTTAGAGGGATTTGCAATTTTCATGGTCATTGGTGACTTGCTAACCCAAAAGAAAAGTCTCCCAAGTTGGTGAGGCTGTTGGCGTTGCTGATGGTGAGCCTTACTGGAATGGGTATCTGGGGCAGTGGCAGGTTTGGGTTAACTTTGGGAGCGGGTGTACGTTTGTGGTGTGCGATTGGTTGGTGGCGGTGTAGGTTAAAGTAGTTCACTGTTCCATCAAAACCATTACTGTGAGTCGGTTATTTTGCACTTTCCCAGTTTGGAGCAAATAATCTCTATTGCCTTGCCCTTGAAAAAACAATTTTGTGTTCGTTCTTTTCTGAATCGCTTAAAGTGACAAGTTTTGTTCTGCTCATTTTTTCCATCTCAGAGACAGTATTCTCAAAGAAATACGATTTATGTCCACAGTCGCAATAAAATGATCATGGAAACACTTCTATTGCCATTTTAAAAGCCTCGATTTACACCCCCAAATACTACCATGCTCTATGGAATGGATATCTGGGTCATGTTGTTATCCGGCTTGCTGATTTAACCAAGCTTCTAAATCCGCCACAACAGAAAAATCTAATAACGCCTCTCCTAAAGTAGACAATTGCTCAATAGATAATCCTCGAACTCGTTCAATCAACGATGCATCAATTTCAGCAAGACGACGATTTAGTTGACGTATAATTAAATCCTGTTATCCTTCTTGTTTGGTTTTTTCACGCTCTTGCTGATAAAGTGGTTCTAATAGTATAATTAACTCCCTATCATCCGATTCTAAATTTTGATTGATTCTTAAATTCTGGCGCAGATTATAAACTAATTCTAGCGTCGCTTTAGCGACACCGAATAGTCTCCCGTAGGCATTACTCAAAAGCTGTGCAAGAACTGGTTGATTTTCATCTAGACTTTTTTGTGTTTGGAGATAATCCATAAAATATTGGGCGTTGCATATTTGCGGGATGATTTAGGTAACTTCTAAAATCTCCCCCTGCTTCTTCTGCCTCCCCTGCCTCAAGAGCTTGCCCCAATTCATCTTATCGAGCAAGAACCTTCCTTTGTAAATTAGTTCAGTCTATGATGGTATCGTGTCAATTTGGCTATGCCAAGCTTGATAAAATGCTTCATAAGTTATATTTTCGGCACAGTACCAGATCAAATTGTAATAGTCTCGATGGGATTCCAACTCATCTTCCTGTACGGTATCTGCAAAACGATCTTTAAGGTAAAGAATTACTTTTGGCAACTGTTCATCAATTAGGATTTCTTTTAAATTATCTACTGTACGTTTGCGTAAGGGTATACTTTGGGTTGATTTAACTAATTGCAGTAAGGTGGTAAATGCCAGAGTATTTCTTGGGTCAAATTTGGCTAATTTATAAGCTATGCGTCTTTTAGTGTCTTCATCCTCACATGAGGAGATGCCACGGATTAAGGCTGTGATTTTTTCAGGTAAAAGGGACAAAGGTAATTTATTTTTTTGTGTTCGTTTACTCTGCAATTTATTTGTAATTTCCTGACCAAGTAGAGTTGCTAAATTCTCGCTTGCTTGGCGACGCACAGATGAATCTGTTGCTGCTGTGGTAATTTTTTCTAACGTAGAAATAGCGAGTACATTTCTGAAATCAATCTTGCCTAAACTATAAGCAGCCTTGCGGCAGGTAGCTTCATTGTTAGTGGTATCAACAATTTGCATCAATGCAGTAATCGCTATTTGATTTCCAGCATCAACTCTGCCCAGACTATAAGCAGCTTGCCAACGAATAGTTTCATGACGAGCTATTTTAACCAGATTTTCCAGAGAGGAGATCGCAATCTTATTCCCAGGGTCAAAAGTCTTACCTAAACTATAGGCTGCATTCCAACTATCAAAATCATTTTGACAGTCAGTGATAAATTGTTCTAAGGTGGCGATCGCTATAGTACGATCTGTTTTTAGCAACGCTATCCGCGCACCCTCAACAATTGGTGATTGATATCTACACCATTTTTGCTTTTCTGGATGAAAGTAGCCAAAACGCCACTTGATTAACTGTCGCATAATTTCATCAGCTTGTGGGAAACTAGCAAATTCAGCAATTCCCTGTGCTGCTAAAAAATAGGCTTGATAATTATAAAATCTCCCGCATCCATCCTGAAATTGAGTGAGTGCTTGAATAAACTGCTCTTTCTCTATTTGTGTTATATCATCCCGACCCAGCCATAGTAATATTACCTCCCGCCACTGCGGTGCAAAAATCCGGTAACTATTTTCATGGGTAGGTAAATCATTGCCCCTATCTTGGGATATAAAAAAGTGCCAATCTGTAATAGATTGAGCTGCAAAATATTCCTGAAATGTCGGATGATAAAAAGCATAAACTTTTTCCCCTAAAGTTTCCGAAATTCCCACCTGATTCAACCAACCCAATTGGAGTGCTAATTGGAATAAACCATCATCAGGACTACCTAAAACTTGATACACGAAACGATGTCTCAGACGGAACTTTGTTTGTTCTTGAGCAATAGCTACAATTGCTAATTTTCCCAACGCTTGATTTAACTGCTGTCTCTGGGTAGAAGTCGTAGGAAAATGGTCTTGTTTCCATTCATAAATTGCTTCAACAAACTGCTGATAAAGCATCGCTTTACTGTTAGGTAATTCCCCTTGAGTTATTCCCCAGAGCCGACATAATAAAGCCAAGCGTAAAGGATTTTTTACCGTATCTTTGATGCGTCGCTTTTCTGGTTGGTTTAATTCATGTCGTAGCTTTTTTGCTAAAGCTGGGTTGTGCCCAAACCACTGGAAAATAAATTGCCCTACCCGGTCTTGCGTGTGATCTTCACCGTAAGTAAAATGTAAGTTGCAGTAAGTTTCAAAATTTTCTAAAGCATTTTTCCCTGCATCCCAAACATTTAACCTAGAGGTAAGAATAATTGCTGCATCACCTACCCAACCTTTGAGACAATTGGCAATTTTCGCTAAAGCACTAGTAGATTCAATTGCCATTTCATCGACTGCATCTAGTAGTAACCAAACTTTTCCTTGGTTAAACTGTTCGCAGAATGCGTCTTCGATTTCTGGCGGAACCCTGAGTTTACGAATAGCTGAAGGTAGCCAGTCTTGAATTAGATACTGTTCTAAGGTTTTACCTTGTAAATCTGCTAGGGAAATCCAAATAGGTAAATCTGCGGTATTTTCCAACAGCCAAACAGCGATTCTCTGCAATAATGTAGTCTTACCTGCGCCTGGTTCACCGACAATCGCAATTCGTTTACTTTGCCTTTGTCCTAGCACCTGTTGAAAAAATTCATTATGGTCAAAGGTTTGGATAATATCCACATCCTCTGGTTCATACAAACGCGAACCTTCTTGAGGAGTTACATCATCACGATGACGTAAACGCTGTTTTCGCTGCACTAAGCCTAAAGGTACGTAAACCTGATTCAGTTCAAAAGTGACACCATCGCCACTGGTGATGGGATTTGTTGTCAGCCGATGATTAAGATTAGCGCGACATAGTTCTTGCCAATTGGGGTATGGAGTAGCATAAGACTCAGAAGAAATTATACTTGGTCTACCTTGTTCTTTACTTGTGGCCATTACTGCCTTAGACTTTTGTTTATGGCGATTTTCCCACTCCCAATCAAATTTTTGAATATTGGCTGCTGTATCTTGGCGTTTGCACCAGAGATTTAAGGTAAAGTGCCAAGTTTCTGAACCGCCGCGAGAAGGACGATTATCTTCTAAAATTTCTAAGAAATCTGCAAACCGTTTTAAACCTTCTTTGATTTGTTCCGATGTTAATTGGCTTGATGTTAACCCTGTTAAAGCCTGTAAAAATCTCACTTTAGTTCTGACGACTAGGCGAGTTTCACTTTGCCAGCGAGTTTGAATCTCAGGACGCAAGGCATCTAAAGCTGTTTCATCGCATTCTAATGCATCGTTAGCATAGGTTAATAGCACCTGTAATAAATGCCGCGATCGCTTTTTTGCTTCTGAACCATAACTCGCTCTTGCCATTGTTGTAATTGCCTGAACAAAGTTCGGGGATTCCCCCAAGTTTAACAACTTCCCCTAACGATCTAAAGTCGATTTTACAAGCATTCCCGATTGTAAATCCACAGTTAGCTTAGGGGAAATTCTTTGGAATATTCTGATTTTATAGATTCAATCAACCAAAACACATAGCTGGGTGCTGAATCTATATTTATTTAGATATTCCTTAACCTATATGTTAAAACTGACGTACACCGAAAATAGCTTTAGTTTAGATTATCTCAACATACCTTTAGAAAATTGGGTAAATAAAAGAGTGAGTTTGGCCATAAGCACTAGTACACATTTCTATGTAGAACCTAGCACGGCTGCTTTTCTATTACCTATCGAATCATCAGATGTTTTAGAAAAGCTGGCTCAAGAAAATTTGATAGAGTTATGCCCAAGTGATAGTTCATACATGGAAGTCACTCTCAAAGGTGTTTGGATAACATCAACTCCCAACAGTGAAACAGGTGTTTTGCTTGCCGCTTTAAGTCTATCTGCGGAATTATCACTTCAGCAATTATCCCAAAGCCAACAACTTTGTCACGCTTAAATCAGTAATTTAGTCTTGCTGTTCGCGGGACTCTGGTACGACTTCCGAACCCGGTTTCTAACACTGTCTTAGTTAGTCGTGCCGCCTTTCCCCGAACAGCACCCCCAAGGGGGCAGAGGAGCAGGGGAGGTAGAGGAAGAATTTTATAAGTCACTAAATCATCCTTTAATTCACCAAGGCCCACAATAATTCAAAATTTTTTTAGCTTCAGTCTTACTGTTCGCGGGACTTTGGTATGACTTCCTCTCCAACCTGTTAAGTTGTCTAACCAAGTCGTACCGTTCTTTCCCCGAACTCAAAATTACTTTTAACTCTTTCTCTTTTTGCCTCTGCGTGAGTAAATTATATGACTAATAATTATACCAACCGTGTCGAACAAGTAGCGCGAGAAGACTTGGTAATGTTTATCAATGCTTGTCTCGCCTGCACTGGACAAAAAGAATTTTATGATGATGCTTTTGGTCAATGTGTATCAATTGACTTTTTACATGATTACATTCTTGGTAATTACCGCTTACTTTATGCTCGAAGTTTAGCAGCAGGTATCAACCATTTCAACCAAGCCCAAATTATCTTAAAATTACTAGCAACAGGAAAAGACACGCTCTTAGAACATCGCCAGGAAGAAGGCGCACTGATTGCTCATGCATTGAATGCTTTACCGCCACAACGAGCTTGGGGAGTTTTACAACAGTTAAAACAACGCAGGATCAATAATAGACGTAGTAGAGCGATCGCTCGTGATTATTTAAGTATGCGGCGCGATATGAGTTTTGATGCTGTCAAGTATCGCACTAAAGTACGAGCGATCGCCACCCACGCACATCTGAAACTGCACGGCGAATTGGGTACTTTCCTCTTCCGTAATTGGAAACAAAATTTTTATTCAACTGGGCTATTTGAACAGTTTCGCCAAGCACATTACAGCGCCGAAGCTATTTATAATTTACCTTTCACCATTGCCGAAGGATTTGCAGTTAAACACAAAGTCCCCCGTGATGTGTTTTTATCTCGAATTCAACCACAAATGACTTTAGGCGAAAAGTTGCGTTTACAAGGTGCGGCAGAGCGTACAGACATTGATATAAATGTAGATTTGGGTCGTCTTCCCTTAACCAAGCTGGCGTTGTATATTCTGTCCTTACCTTGGGAAACACGACAACAAGAACGAGATATTTTACACCAAGCCTTAGAGCGATCAGCACGTTTGGCGTTAAAAAAAGCACCTCTAGAATTAGGAAAGGTTGCAACCGTCTTAGATTGTAGTTACTCTAGTTCTGGCTCTAGTGAAAAACGCCGCCGTCCTTTGGGCGTAGCTATGGCTGCCCACTACCTATTAAAAGCCGCAGCTAGAGAATACCAAGCTTTCTGGACAATACCCGTAGAAGATTCATTACAAGTAAATGCCCGTGGACAGACTGACTTAGCAACACCATTGTTAACAGCTTTGACATCAGGAGCCGAGTTAGTAGTAATTATCTCCGATGGTTGCGAAAACGATCCACCCAATGGAGCAGCCGAAGCCCTGCGCGTCTACCGTACTAAGCTAGACCCCAGTTGGCAAACTTCTATTATTCATTGCAACCCTGTATTCAATTCTGACGACTTTTCCTTACGCACCCTCAGCCCATTTGCCCCCACTGTCGGGCTAAGAGATGCAGAAGATTTACCAACTATGCTCAACTTTGCTCGTTTTGCTGAAGGTTCTGCACCCTTATCAGAACTAGAAACATATTTAGCGCAACGAGTACAGCAGTTTTTAACAGCATCTTCTTTAATATCGAGCAACAGTTCCTAACCCAAAAACCGAGATTAATAAAAATTGCTATGGCAAAAACAAAAAGCTTATTAACAGATATATCTTTAAAAGGATTGCAGATTGCACCTTCCCAAATATGTGGTGCAATACGTATTGTGCCATTACTGCGGCAACAAGTGCAGGGTGATTTGCGCTTGCTACGTCGTTCTTACGATGAAGATATTGCGGTTGTTTCCTTAGAGGGTAAAATAACCGAACCAGGCATGAAATATTTTTCTTACGTGCCTCATGGCTTAGTCATGTCTTGGAGTGATGATGGTAGTCCAGTAGC
Source organism: uncultured Nostoc sp. (assembly GCF_964245445.1). Classification (GTDB taxonomy): domain Bacteria; phylum Cyanobacteriota; class Cyanobacteriia; order Cyanobacteriales; family Nostocaceae; genus Nostoc. The sequence goes on along the minus strand of NZ_CAXTNE010000005.1, from coordinate 39,688 downwards.
CAGCTTTGGCGGACAGATGCTTAAGTCTGATGGCAAAAGTTTTAACTCTTGTTGTGCAAAAGTGCGGTTAATGCACCGTATGGCCAAGCGAGAATCAAAAAATCAACTGCGATTTTTACCTTTGCACCTAGCAATGGAAGGTTTTTTATCACTGTTTTTCTCAGGGCCAGATATTGCTTGGAGTGAATATTCAAAATATGCCCTGTCTCACGGACTTGGTTCACGTTACGAATCATCTTTCAGCGGACGTTACATTGCAGGGTTGGAAGACGCTTTGCGGGTGTTTGAGATTCACGAAAGACAAGTTGGCGTATTAGTATTTGTCGCTGAAGCTTTAGCATCTGCTTTTGTTGTTCCTACTCCAGAGGATTACCGCGCTTTGCACACCAGCCTTTTAGAAGACTTTTACGGTGAACTAATTTATCAGTACAGCTTCATGTATGATACGACATGCCCAATGGCTGTAGCTGTGGATGATGCTCAAATTAATAGTTTGGCAGATTTAAAAAGAGCGATCACTCTTATGCGATCGGATTGGGCTTCATTTCAAGGATTCATGGCCCAAGGATTATTACAGTGCCAATTGCAATCCCAGAAAATTTATACTGCTGGACCATTCCAAATGCAACGGTTCATCACTAACCTGCAACCCAAAGAAGAAAACCATATTGGCGAGGCGATCGTACGAGATAACGGAGAATTAGAGTATCTCAAAACTTACCGTTTATCAGCTGCCCAAACCCGTCGAGTATACTTACTCAGTCAGCTAGCCAACTATAACTGGAATATTGATGCTACAGCCAAAGCTTTAGGACATACTCGTGATGAACTAGTTTCTCGCCTCGAAGCTTCCGGCTTTGGCTATCTGCTGAATCAACAAGTACGTGATGCAGCGCGAAAAAAAGTGAAAAAATTTCTTTGACAGGTGTAAGTTTTTGGCTTTTTCTCCCAAAAATATTGATTTAGGGTGTACGGGTATAAAGGTGTAAAGGTTTTAGCGTTGTAACAATAGGAAACTTCAAATGAGAATTTTTGTTCCAGGTCGTCTTTGTTTGTTCGTCGTAGACAAGCTAATGGTGTTTCCATTGTTGTTGAAACTGATGTTAGCGCTCTTCCATCACTCTAAGCAGAGGAAAATAGAAAATCCTCATATTCATAGCAGTCTGGAACAGCGCCGCGCATTCGATTCATCAATGCAATTAGTGTTAAAAAACCAAGTGACAAATGTGAAATAGGAAAAACCTTGAGCCAGGGTTTGATTAGATTAAAAAATTGGTAAGGTTGGATAATCAGGCGTAGATTGTTGAGTATATTCTTCCAATCCAAACCAAAGTCCCACCAATCAGCACAACACACTCAGGAAGTTGCGTTCGGCGAAGCCGTGTCGAAGACTCTCGCTTTCACCATACAGACTATCTGCTAGTACCAGCTTGAAGTTAAACCCCATGACTCGGAGTTTTCTAATCATAGAAGCAGCGATTTCTGGTTTAGTCTGGTAGACATCTAGTTCTAGTAATCTTTGTAATGGTTTATAAATTTCAAACGTTAAGGGAAATGTCATACCCTCGAATAGACCATAAGCTGTAACGGCTACTATTCCGTTCTCTATTTTTCCAAAATTGCCAATATATTGCCGTTTGACATAATCTGTTGTACTCCCCTTCTTTGGGTCTATTGATTAGCGTTGCGGCGTGATGCTGGAGTTTGAGGATGTTAACCCGAACAAATTTGCTCAATTGGTGAAAGATGCCTCACAGTAGACTGAATGGATGGCGTGAGAAAGTTGGGTTTATTTCACATTATCCAGGTTAGACAACAAAATCCCTAACAATCTGATACTACGATTTTCCAAGTCAATTGACTCAAATAGGTTTTGTCTTCGGGTAACTTTATCCTTTAAGCTACATATATTAAGACTGTGGCGAGATTACCCTTGTGGAGGTCTAGATGGCGATAGTCAAGCGTCGGATCGGTCTGGAGCAAGAATTTTTTCTGGTAGATGAAGCTGGTAACTTGAGCGATCGCGCGGATGAGTTTTTAACAAGTTGCCAATTAATGGCTCAAGCACAAGGTTTAAACCCAAATTACTTTGTGGCAGAGTTCGTCAAAAGCATGGTAGAAATTAACACACCTCCTGCTGACACTGCCAAAGAACTAGGAAGAGTTTATCTTACAAATCTCAAATTAGCACTCTGTGCAGCGCAACAGATTGGTTTACGCCTTTATCCTCTATCTAGCTATCCTTTGCATACTATGCCAGTTATGCGGGATCACCCTAATTACCATGTCCAGGCGCGGACTGTAGGCTATGAACAATTTTTACATGCCGGAAAATGTACAGGTACACATCTGCATTTAGAAGTTCCACCTGGGGTAATTGACCCTCGTGTTGCAGTATCCTACAACTCAACATTGGCACAGCGAGAAGAACTATTAAATATCTTTAATTTAGCTACAGCTTGTGACTCTGCACTGATTTCCCTGACGCGGGCGTGTCCCTTTTATGAGGGACAAGCGATTGGTTTAGCCGCACACACAGTTCGTTATCGAGGTAGCGAAATCTTTGGCTGGGAAGGGGTTTACACTCATTTACAGCCTGTTGGCTCCCTTATGCCTTATGCCGAAAGTGTAGAAGGTTTAGTTGAACAGCAATTTGCTCGTTACTATGCTTGGTTACAAGCAATGGAAAAAGCCTCAATTGAACCGAACCTGTTATTAGAAGTAGGAGGGAGCTTACTCAAATCAGCTTGGAATCCAGTTAGACTCAACAAACTCGGCACTGTGGAAATAAGATGTATAGATAGTAACTATCCATCTGTAATTTTAACTGTAATTACACTACTAGAGAATGCAGCCAAGCGAGTTAGACAAGAGAATTTAACAGTTAGACCAGCTAAAGGAATGCAGATATTTGAATTAGTAGGCAACCACCTTTATGTACCGGATTTTGAATATCTTAATGGTGAATTGCTCTTAACCTCAGCTACAGAGGGAGTTAAAAACCTCAAAGTTAGAGCTTATGTCGATTCCATTTTGCAGTTTGCCAGCGCTGTTGGTGGCGAAGGAGCAAATTTTCTAACAAAACTCAGCAGAAACCTCGATCGGTATCAGACGATAGAAGCCAGCATCTTGCAAGAGTTTACCCCAACAACTGCTCAACTTTCATTAGATGCCGGTTTGCGTTTAGTGCGCTCAAGTTGTGACAAGCTAGAAGCACAGGTTTCATCGATAGACATAGAAAATCCCCTCGCAGCCTTGGATACTGATGAAGGATTGTTGCTGAACCAGCATTAATCGAATCTCAAATCTAGTCTGCACAGCTCTCCCGAGGCTGCTGGCATGGCTCTTGGGGAGCCGTTTTGTCACGGATACCTGGGCCACTGGCCTGACTTTTCACGGCATGTGGAAAAGGCCATTTTGAGGGTTTTCCAAGCCCTGATTTTTCCGTTAGCTATTTTCATTAACTTAAAGCTATTGACAATTAGGCTGTGGAAAAAGTCACGTTTTTTCGGGGCTTGAAGACTTCCCGTGAAAAGTCAGAGCCACTGGCAGGTTTGGGTTAATAATGATAGCGGGTATACGTCTGTGGTGTGCGTAACGAAGGTGGCGGTTTAGGTCAATTTCTAGACTGTTATCTCCCTTGGTTGTAGGAGAAGTAGCACGAAGGTACTTGAGAATCATCAAAATCCCAGATATAAAATCGCATTGCTTTTTAGATAAACGTCTATAGTTATGCCCGGATTTCTCACAAAGATTTAAACGACAGCCCAAAACGTTTATGTCACTTAGACTTGAGATAAAATACGCCGTTCACATACTGCTGTAATTCGTGCAATATCTAAAATGCTCAAAGTCTAAGCTCGATAAAGGTTTGGGTAATAGCGATCGCACTGCTTGTGAGAAATGCGGGTTATGCTCTGTTTTTAAACTCAACTGTAAGAATTGCATTTCATGACAGCTTATCTTCGCCAGTTAACAACAGTTTCAATCACTGATACACAGTACCATGACAGTATAATAAACAGTTATTCCACGTTTTTTCTATTCACCATGACCTCAATTCCGGCTTGAAATTGAGCAGGCAGATTGTGTTTTAACTATCGGTGCTTTGATGACTGATTTCAACACAGGCAAGTTTTCTGCCAAACTTGATCCCAGCCAAACTATTGAAGTGCATGGGCAGTACGTAAAAGTTAAACATGCTTTATACAACAATGTCGCTATGGCAGATGTGCTTTCTGCTTTAAGCCAACGGTTGCAGCACCGTGATCCTCAAACGCTTTACTTCAAATCAGCAACAGAGAATTTAGATGCTGGTTTTATAGAGCCAATCGAAGGCGGCTCTTCGGCAGCGATTACGCAGCAGCATTTTTGGCACAGATTTGCTCATTTTCTCCAAGAAGATGATATTATCGTTGATGAGACTGGAACTTGTTTATTTGGCGCTTCTATCGTTCCTTTACCAAAAGGAGCTACTTTTGTTGGGCAAGTACTTTGGGGATCGATTGGTTACTCTGTGTGATGCTGGAGTTTGAGGACATCGACCCGTCAAAGTTTGCTCAACTGGTGACAGATGTCACGGAATGGACTGAGTGGATGGCGTGAGAAAGTTGGGCAAGGATCGAGACTGTGTTGTTCCGTCAAAATTGGAGATATCCAAGCCTTGAGTTCTGACTGTGCTTGAGTTTCAAACCCTTAAATGATTCTACTTATGTCGATCATCGCAGTTATAAACCAAAAAGGAGGAGCAGGTAAGTCAACAATTTCTGTGCATCTTGCGCGATGGCTACAAAAACAAGGTAAATCTGTGCTACTTGTAGATGCTGATGCTCAATGTTCATCTTCTAAGTGGCTAAAACGATTAGAACAGGTTATTCCTTGCCAGATTATTCAAGTGCCCGATGCACTATTGGATGAGTTACCTAAGCTGAATGAATTATATACATGGGTTATTGCTGATGGGCCTGCCGCCCTCTCTGAAACAACCAGAGCATTGGTTTTAACTGCTGATTTAGCAATTATTCCATGCCAACCTGCTGGTATTGACCTAATGAAGTCTACCGAGCGATCGCCCAAGCCACCTAAGCAAGAGTCAAAACCCAACGACCAAAGCCCTTCTTCTTGACCAAGTTGCTTATAAACCAGTAGAGAAACAGCAGCCAACCTCTGAGCCTGACATTACTCCCAGTGATGATCTGCCGTCAGTTGAGCAGCCAGCCCAAGCAGAGGTGATACCTCCTTTAAGGTCAAAGCCGAACGCTGCTGAAAAACCGCAACATTTAGAGAAAAGTAAAGCAGAACGTACCTCTCCTGACAAGAGAAAATCCAAATCACCGCAACAGTCCAAGCAGCAGGGCCAATTGACAAAGGGAGATGATGAACAAGAGTTACCGCAAAAACGCTGTCAACATATCCAGTTTTTGGATTGTAACTTCTCAGTGGGGCGTGTCATATTCGAGTGCTACCACTGCCAACAGGGAATAAGAGCGCGAATATACTGTAGAGCCTGTGATGGGAGAATACTTTGACCGTCCTTCACTGATCCAGGTGAAAGTCCAATGTCCTAATTGTGAGCAGACTGCGATCAGATTAACAACGGGGGAAGTGCTTTCAACAACAGCGATTCCTTCATCTTGGCAGCAATGATCGCACACACCCTCTTCAAGAGTGATTGGTAAGAGATATTAACGACAGGGTAAGAGCATCTCAACTAGGCTTGACATAAGGGCTGAGAAGAATCTAATGTAGAGTCAATGAAACAAGAACTGAGAACTCGAATCATATAATCGTTATCCATACCAGTCCGTTTCATTTTTTGTCGGAGACTACGTTTATAAGTTTGTTCACGATTGAGAGCATTGAGAGCAATGCGTCGTAAAAGAGCAAAATTCCGGGGACTGTGAAAAGAGCGAATGCGACAAGAATCCTCAGCAAAAGTACAATCCAGAGTTCAGTGAGCTTGGTTTTCAATACCCCAATGTTTGCGGATAGCTCGGCCTAAAAGTTGAGCATCGCTGTGTAAAGAAGCCAGATAAAATTGAATCTCACGAGTAGTTTTGTTCCAAAGACGACGCTCCGGAACAACCATAACAATGCTTTGGAGTCCAGCCCAGATTTTGGGTTGGTAAATTTCACCAAGAGCAGAAACTGGCACAGACCAAGCTTGACGAATTTCCGTGCGGTGATGTCCTTTTTCAATGCGGTGGTCGTAACTGACATCAATGCCTTGAAAATCCTGTGCAGCTGCTGTTTCAAACCATTGTTCTACTTGATGGTAGAGAGTCGGATGATTTGCCTTGAGTGCCAGAACATAATCTGCTTTTTTGTGGATAATCTTGTTGGCAATCTCGGTTTGAGTTCCCATTGCATCAATAGTGATGATAGAGCCTGTGATATCCAGTAACTCTAATAATGCCGGAATTGCTGTAATCTGATTAGATTTATCTTCCACTTTCATCTGTGCCAAGACCAAATTTTGTTCACTTGCCCAGGCACTAATTACGTGCAATGCGGATTTACCTTGATTTCGGTCATGCTCTGATGTCAAGTGCATTTTTTATTTGGTTTCGGTTGCTTATCTTTGTTCTTTTGTCAAGTTGCTATTATACCAAATTAGATGAGCTTACCCTGGTAGTTGTGGCTCTTCGACTCGACGGTGGATATAATTCCGGCGTGCTTTTGCGATCTCCTGATAGATTTTCTTTCGAGCCAGGTTGACACTACCCAGAGGTTCATGTTCAGGAAGCGTATGCCAAGGCATAAACGACAGTCCCTCATCTAGCCGCTTCCGCTCCTCGAAGTCAAATTTCTGAGCTGGAATTTTTAGAGTTGCCAGTTTGATAAAGGGTGAGTCTTGCTCTTTCCACTCTTGCATTGGATTTTAGATCGGAGTTTTTTCATCATCAACGTAGAGTTGCACCAAGAAATCAAAAACGGCATCGTTGTTGTCTTCCGACAAATATTGAACCGCTGCCTCACGTAGATAGTTTTCTGAAGTGGGAGTTGAACCGGGCGTATCTGAGGCATGAGGTTTTACAGAAAACTTGATCATCTGAGTGCCAAGCTGATAAGGGGTCATGCTCCAGTATTGAATGAGCAGTGGATTAGTAACCTGTTTGCTCGTAATTGCTTTGAGAATTTTGAATGTAGGTTCTAGCGATCGCAATTCTTCTTCGGTTGCTTGACCGATGCCTGCTTTCGTCAGGGTGGCAAAGCCTTGAGGATCTCGCACTATGAAAACCGGATGGTTGACTAGCAGAAAGTCTTGGGTTTCCTGCTCAATGTCCAACACTGTTTCACCCTGCACCTGCAAGAGTTTGATCGTCATCCCGCGTGCATCAGGTTCAAGGTCTGAGGAGAGCTTGCCGCGCTTCTGTACGGGAGCAGCACTAGAGAATCGCACCCAAACTGGATAAGTCTTGGACTGAGCAAAGACACCAACCTTCAGCAATTCAGGAATGTTGTCCTCAACGCTAAATTCCCCCAAACTAACCCGTGGCTCTTAGCATGGTCGTTTCGTAGGTCTGGTCCATTCTGGGCTTGACGGTTAAGATCAATGTCTAAGATAGTCTCGGTTGCTGCTTCTTCGGCAGCATTAGGCGAATTCGATTGACTCATGACTGATTCTGGTAAATTTTGCGATTTTGATCGAGACCGGGGTTCTGAAGATTGTCGTGAACGGCAGCAATCAGTTCCTTCGGTTATGCAGTGCTCAACCGACTAAACTCGTATGCCCTCAATTACGCTTATACCTGCTCGTGTGGGGTAGATTTTGTTTAAATGGAAGCCGCAAGCCTCAAACAGTGATCGATACTCAACCTCTGTCCGTTCACTGGCTCCTGGAAACAGTACCATCATCGTCAGGTCAAAAAGCTTGCTAAAAGAGGATTCATTGCCTGGCGGAATAACCTCTTCAATCACCAAAAGCTTGTCATTTTCTACCATGGCACGGTGACAGTTCTTGAGAATAGCTCGCGCACTTTCATCTTCCCAATTGTGGACGATGTGCTTGAGCATATAGGCATCGCCAGCACTTGGCACAGAATCAAAGAAATCTCCCGCTATAAGGGAGCAGCGGTTCTCGACTCCCTCCGCGTCGATGAAATTCTTCGCACCAACAATGACATTCGGTAGATCGAAGAGAATGCCTTGCATCGTTGGGTTGGCTTTGAGGATAGAGGCAATCAGACTCCCTTGCCCACCGCCAATGTCAACCAGCTTGTGTATTCCTGAGAAATCATAGCTTGTAACAATCTCGAAGTCTTCGGTTGACGAATAATTCGTCATCGCCTCGTTAAAAGTCTTTCCTTGTTCGGGTTTTTGGGCATGATACTGGAACAGCGGCATTTTATATATATGCTCAAAAGCGCTACCTCCAGTCCGCAGGCTGTAAAGAATATCTCCCCAAGCTTGGTATTCCTCCTCACCGAGTATAGTCACTACAGCGCGCATCGAGCCGGTAATATCAGTCTGCAAACAAGCTGCCAGAGGCGTGAGGGTGAAATAACCCGGCTCTGTCTCACTGAATACCCCCACACTTGCTAGACCACGCAGCAGCCGATAAAGGGGCCGTGCTTTTACGGCTGTTGCTGTTGCTAGTTCATCGTAACTCTTGGAACCATCTTTCAATAAGTCAGCGATCCCAAGTTTAGCTGCGGCATAGAGTGATTGCGAAACCCAATAGCCAGTAGCCATTTGCATTATTGCTACCTGTGGCGGCACGCTCTGCGAGGTTTGTTGGTTTTTTGGCTGAAGCATACAAGCTGTATAATTTTTTCAGTGAATGGGACAATTACGACGACTTATCCTTTGGGCAACGAAACCCGACTCAACGCGCTTCCTTAAGCACTCATTTGCAGCACGATTTTGCCCCGAACATGCCCCTTCTGACTGAGTTCCTGAGCCTGACGGGCTTGAGACAGGGGAAAGATCTGAGCGATATCGGTCTTTACCTGCCCGGAATCGAATAAATTTGCAATCTGCTCCAACAGCGAGGCAGAGGGTTCCATAATCATCATCTCGGCGCGAACACCTTGTTTTTGAGCTTTTTGAGTGTCAGCGGGAGCAGCGGTTGAAACGAGAATGCCACCCGGCTTTAGCACTGCATAAGACCGCGCTTGAGTGTCGCCACCTAACAGATCCAGAACGACATCCACATTCTGCGCCGCTTGTTCAAACGGGGTGGCGTGATAGTCAATTACTTGATCCGCACCGAGCGATCGCACAAAATCTACATTCGCGGCTGAGGCTGTGCCGATCACGTGCGCCCCTTTCCACTTGGCAAACTGCACAGCGAACATACCGACTCCACCCAATGCCGCATGAATCAAAACGGTCTGACCTGGTTTGAAATCTGCATGATCAAACAGGGCTTGATACGCAGTCATGGCGACCATTGGCACTGATGCCGCCTGTACAAAATCGAGCGTTTCAGGTTTGAGCGCGATCGTGTCGGGTGAAGCGGTCGCGAACTCAGCATACGCTCCCATCTTGAGTTCGCCATACACAGATTGACCGACTTGAAACGCTTTGACATTCGTGCCGATCGCTTCCACAGTGTCCGCAACATCCATACCGGGCGTATATGGCAGTGGCATCGGCAAAAACTCCTTCACGGAGCCTGATCGGATTTTCCAATCGAATGGATTGACCCCGGCGGCTTGAACTCGGAGCAGGACTTCATTCGGTTGAGGTTCGGGCTGTGCAACCGTTTCTACTTGCAGCACATCTGACTCGCCATATTGATGAACGCGAATTGCTTGCATGATGTTCCTCTTAGAGTTCTATAGTATTCTGCTGGCTGTTTCTTGATCGGTGATTTGCGACAGCTACGTTGCGATTAGCTAAGCTTGACGATCAGGAGCCGAAGTCAGCAGCCACTCGTTCGGGAAGCGGACTCAGGTTCAAAGAGAACAGCTTATTCGCGTTTTCACGACCGACCTTCAGTTTCGTAGCGTTGTCAAGCTGCATATCGTCAAACCAGCGCCCCGCCATGTCCATCTGCTCGTAAGGGTAGTCTGCGGAAAACAGGACTCGCTCCGAACATCGGCAGTTTTACTAACACCGTAGTGGATCATTTCTGGAGGAACATTGAACGCCGCCGTCGACCCCAAGATGATAAATCGACCCCAGCCAGCTTGCTTCATGCCTGGCAAGTATGCTCGTGCGAGGCGCACCGCAGCCATAACGTTGATTTCCCAGTGCATCTCCCAAAGAGCGTCATCACTCTCGAAGAAGTCGGCGCCGATGAGCAGACAGAATTACACCTGTGGGCGAGCGTTAGTTCGTCCGACTTACCAATCACCTGTCGAGGAACGGCCGAAGTTCCGCGTTGACTTGGGCGCTGCACTCTTCAAGCAACCAGTGGCCGCAGCTCTCGAGAATCTTGGTGTGCAGGAGAGACTTGTCTTTAATGAAGCGGGCTTCCACTTGTTTCGGCAGGACATCGTTAACGCCTTTGGACCCGCTGACGATCAGGGTCGGAATGTTGAGCAACTTGCCTGCGCGAAGGAGAGCTTCGTTTTGCGTTACGTCCTGCGGGTGGGCCGCGTAGTAGCCGCTGAATGCCGCATGGAGGTTTGGCAAGCGGGAGTATGGCTCGATCAGCTCATCCATTAACTCGTCCGTGAACACCTCCTTCTTTCCGGCATAGTCGTTAATGAAGTAATTGAAGAACAGCTTCGGGTCGTTGGCGATGAGCCTCTCCGCGATGTCGCCGAAAGCGAAGAAGCCGAAATGCCAGCCGAGGCCGGGTCCGTTGGCGGTCAGACCGGAATAGGTGAACATCGCCCGGTCGGGAATGGGCGAGTCCATGAAAGAGACCTTACGAATGAAGCCTTGGTTGCGAGCGACCAGCGGGTATGAAGCCGATATGCAGAGGTCGTGGCATACATAGATAATCGGCTCGGTCGTAAGCTTCTTGATGCCTGCGAGCAGCACTGACGATACCTCTTCGGAGCTGTAGCCCTTGCTGGACGGACCCGACTGCCCCAGACCCGGCATGTCGATCGCGATCACTCGGTGCCGTGAGGCGAACTCCTTCATGGCGGGCTCCCACATCTTCCACGTAGACCCGAAGCCGTGGACGAAGACGATGGGACTCCCCCTGCCGCCCGCTACGTAGTGAAGACGTGTTCCGTCCGCGTCCACGAAGCCGCTCGTGAAGTCGGCCGGCACGGCGTACTGACCCCGCTTCTGCGTCCTGACGCGTTCTAGTGCGGCCTTGGAGACCGCTGGCGGCGTGGTGATCGAACGCTCTTGCTCTTGCTGGGCATCAACCGATGTCGTGACTGTCAGCGTTCCAAACATCAGTGCCAACATACATAATTTCGTCCGCATCGCTTCCTCCTGTTAGTTTATGATGGTGCTAACGTTCACGTAAGGTTGATTTGCCAGCGCTTCCTTGAGTTTGTCGCGTTCGAGCAGGTTGACCGCAACGGGAAGGATTCTTTGCTCCATCGGTGGGTTACGGGCTAACCCGTACACCGTCCAATCGCTCGTCCTGGTTAGATGGTTGGCAAGGTTTTTGCCGATAATGCCTGTCGAATTTACAACAAGCGCAATCTGTCTAATACTCATCTGGATTACCCTTAATCTATAACTGCTAGGTCTAAAGCGAATTGCTTCATAGGTGATAAAGATACCCCAATAGAGCATCATCTTCTCAATGAAGGTCTTGGCTTAGCGTTGCAAAGTTTCCTTAGACCTCGACCTCCCCACCTGCGGGATTACTCTGGAACTTCCAGGTACCACCTGAGCGGAAGGTAGAACCTGTGCCAAAGGTGTCCTCCAGGTACTGCATGTAAGTGACCAAGCCATTATTGACCTTCGCAAAGAAGACAAAGGGAGAGGTAAACTTTTTATCGAGTTTCACCGAGTGGGTGGTGAAGGTGCCGAAGAGCGCTACGTTCTCGCCTTCGCCAAAGGCATGATGCACCTCTAAGTCTTCGATCATCCAAAAGGTGTTGAGTTCTTGGAAAACTTTGAGGACGCTGGCTGGACCCCCATTTTTATGCGTGCCCGCCCAAGGCATGAGCTTTTTCAGGTCGGGATTATCAAAGGTGAGCGATACGTAGGTGGCATCGGGGGAAACGAGCCGATTGACAACCTCGGGTTTGGTGGCACCTTTGAGGAGTTCCTGCACGATTTCAACGTTAATGTTTGACATGGGTGTGTTCCTTTTTAATTGGTTTGTGAGGGTAAGGGTTCTTCAACGGGTCAGTGCCCGATGAGTTACATCAAGGTGTCGATCGCTCCGCCATCAACGCGCAGAGCCGCACCAGTGGTTGCGGAAGCTTGGTCAGAGGCGAGATAGACCACGATGTTCGCCACCTCTTCGACCGAGGCGATGCGGCGAATAATTGAACTCGGCTCACGCTGCTTCACAAAGTCGGTAGCCACTTCCTCAAACGGCTTGTTGGAACCTGCGGCGGATTTTTCTAGCATCGTTTTCAATCCCTCAGAGAGAGTCGGCCCAGGAAGCACAGAGTTCACGGTGACGCCAGTGCCCGCCATCCGTTTCGCAAGACCACGCGCCAGCGCTACATCAGCAGTCTTACTAACGCCGTAGTGGATCATTTCTGCAGGAACGTTAAACGCCGCCGACGACCCCAGGATGACAAACCGACCCCAGCCAGCTTGCTTCATGCCTGGCAAGTATGCCCGCGCGAGGCGCACCGCAGCCATAACGTTGATTTCCCAATGCAGCTGCCAAAGAGCGTCATCGCTCTCGAAGAAGTCGGCTGGTTTGTACACGCCGAGGCAGTTGATGAAGATATCGGCTGAGGGTTCGGCGGCGACAAGCGCCGCACACCCTTCCGCCGTACCGAGATCGGCAACGGCACCCCGGACATTTCCAGACAGTCGCGCTACCGTGCCGTCGGTCTGATTAGGATTGCGCCCATTGATCACTACGGTGGCCCCTGCTTCGGCAAGTCCTTGTGCGATGGCAAATCCGATGCCGCTAGTCGAGCCAGTGACAATCGCAGTCTTTCCTGAAAGATCGATTTTCATGGTGATATGGTAAGAGTGCTCTAGTCTTTGATCGTGACGGTGGTAACGGTCTAGCCTGTGGCTTAGCCAATCGCTCTAGCACGCGACGTGCTTATATTCCTTCTTCGCTACCGCCGTCAGATCATTCGCGTATCCGAGGAGATGAGCCGATTTCAAGCTCGACTATTCAACAGAAACGCCAGTACCGGAGAGCGTGCCTGAGTTGAAGGCAATGTGTTTGTACTCTAGGAATTCATCAATCGCTGTCAGACCATTCAATCTGCCGTTGCCGCTACTCTTGAATCCGCCTTCTTCAAACTCGTCCCAAACGACCGCCCAATCGTTAATCCAGATCGTGCCTGCATCGACCTCGCGAGCGACGCGTAATGGACGGTCAACATCGCGAGTCCAAATGCTTGCAGCCAAGCCATACTCGCTATCGTTCGCCAACTGCACCGCTTCTGCCTCAGTATCGAAGATCTGCATGGTAAGAACTGGACCGAAGACTTCTTCCTGGACAATCGTCATTTTCGGATCGCTCACTTCCAGCAGGGTCGGACGATAAAATGCGCCCCTAGCTAGTGGACCTTCAGTAATTGGACCTCCGCGAACAAGCACCTTTGCACCCGCTGCGATCGCTTCCTCTACCATCTTGTCAACACGGGAGACATTCGACTTATCGATCAGAGGTCCCATATCGCTAGATAGATCAGATGCAGGTCCTGTTTTGACGTTCTCTAGTCGCTGTTTGATTAGCGTCCGAAATCGATCGGCAACAGCACGCTGCACTAGCAGGCGAGAACCCGTCATACAGAACTGACCCGCGAAGGTTGTGAGTGCCTTCTCAACTTTGGGTGCAGCCGCTTCAAGATCAGCATCATCAAAGATGATCGTCGGGGTCTTACCACCGAGTTCAGTTTGAAATAGCTTGAGCGTCGCCGCCCCGGTTGCAGAAATTGCTTTTCCGGTCTTTGTGCTTCCCGTAAAGCTAATCACTCGAACATCCTTTGACTCCATCAGAAAAGATGATCCGCCTCTGCCTCTGCTTTCACTAAAGACATTAATCACGCCCTTCGGTAAATCCGCAGCTTCAGCAAGGGTTTTACTAAACAGATAGTTGATCTGTGCTGTATTACCCGGCAATTTAATAACAGTTGTAACACCAGCAGCAAGAGCAGGTGCCAGAGATCGCACAGTCAGGACAAGCGGCGAGTTAAACGGTGCGACGATTCCAGCAACTCCGATCGGAGATCGAGTCACGACCGAAAGATGACCAGGTTGGACTTCCATCGCCCGTCCATAATTCGTTAGCACAACAGATGCCCAGTATCGAAATTTGCTGGGAATCAGATCAACTTCAAATGCTGCTTCGTCATGGACTTTACCGTTTTCGAGCGAGAGAATAGCGATCAGGTCATCTCTCCTGGCTTCAAAGCGATCGGCAATTTGATTCAGCACTCGCGCACGAAGTGCCCGATTTTCCTTCCAGTCTAACTCTCGAAACGCCCGCACCGCAGCATTAATCCCCTGAACTGCCTCGTCACGCCCACCATCTGCATAAGTTCCAATCACCTTGCCTGTAGCTGGATCAATGCTATCAGTATGCTTTTTTGAATCAATCCACTCGCCGTCAATCCAGTTCAGTGCAGGTGTTCCTAGTTCAATGTTTGGTGCTGAGGATTTTTTATCTGTCGTTACTGCCATAGTAGCCGCTCCTTACTTTTTTTCATAACTAAGTTTCTACTTAGAGTCGAAGCTCAACGTACTCTTGTTCGATTAGTGTAATTTCAACCATGTTTTGACCACAGTACATATGACATGCTTGAAAATCACTTAGGACAAGATATCCTTGAAAATTATAAGCTGAGTTGAAAATGCTCAAACTTAAGTACTGCAATCAATCCAGATTATATAGTTTGTATGTATTGATGGGTGAAGGTAACGACAAAAATGTAGTACATAATTTTGTTGTAGTTGGCACTGCTTTCAAGGAATAATATTCTCGCGGCGCAATC
Organism: uncultured Nostoc sp.; assembly: GCF_964245445.1. GTDB lineage: Bacteria > Cyanobacteriota > Cyanobacteriia > Cyanobacteriales > Nostocaceae > Nostoc. Next base: position 24,683 of record NZ_CAXTNE010000005.1, on the reverse strand, counting down.
TTTCGAAGAGATCGAGGAAGGACTGCAGTGTTTGTTGATAATCGAGAAATCCCAGCTCCCGGCTCTTTGACATATCGCTGAGACATTCAATTTCCCGACCCAAATCTGCATCAGTATGCCACCAAGAAGCAAGTTCGGTCAGCGCATACGGTTTGAGACTGTGTTTAGCAACGATCCTCTCCCACACTGATCCAGCGTCTCGCATCCGCTCAGCCAAAGGAGTTGCGTACCCAGGGTACGGGGCAGACTCGATCCCAAAGAATGCTACCAGTTGTGGCCACAGCCAGCGCCAGCGGAAGACATCCCCATTGACGATGTTAAAAGCCTGGTTGGCAGCTCTTGGCGTAGTTGCAGCCCACTCGATATGTCGTGCGAGTAGACGTGCGTCGGTGACATCGACCAAGCCGTTATACTGCTGAGGTGAACCGGGGAAAACAAAGGGGTGTCCGGTTTCGCGGCAGATAGTCGCGTACACGGAGAGTGTAACGCCCATGTTCATCGCGTTGCCGAGTGCGTGACCAATCATCGTTGATGGTCTGTGAACACTCCACGAGAAGCCTCGCTGTACGGCTTTCTGGAACAGAATGTCTTCCTGTACGTAGTAAAAGTTTAAACCGGGGACGCGGGGTTGTTCCTCCCGGAACGGCGTGTCTAAACTAGTTTGTCCAAAGGCATCGAACGAGCCTAGATAATTTTTTGTGCCAGTTGCCAGCGCAACGTGAGTCAGCCTTGGTGCCGCATCTAGCGCGTCTAGCAGGTTACGAAGCATCGCACCGTTGACATCGCAGTTCTCTTGCTCAGTCGCTTGGCGGGACCAAGTACAGAAAAAAACGTGCGTCACATCGATTTTTGCCAGCGCTTCCTTCAGTTTGTCGAGCTCGAGCAGGTTGACCGCAACGGGAAGGATTCTTTGCTCCATCGATGGGTTACGGGCTAACCCGTATACCGTCCAATCGCTCGTCCTGGTCAGGTGGTTGGCAAGGTTTTTGCCGACAATGCCTGTCGAACCTACAACAAGCGCAATCTGTCTAGTACTCATCTGGATTGCCCTTAATCTATAACTGCTAGGTTCAAAGCGAATTGCTTCATAGGTGACAAAGATACCCCAATAGAGCATCTTCTCAACGTCACGATAGCTTAGAGGAGGCGCTCTCCTGCGATCCGTCCCACCGCGTCCGTTCCTGTATCGAAGAACTTGACCAACTGCTGAGTCACAAACTCGGGTTGCTCCATGACGATGAAGTGGCCGCTCCGCTCAACCTTCACGAGCGTGAAGTTGGTGGCGCACTTCCGCACGATCTGGAGCCAGTTATAACCGGTAAACTCGGCACCCAATCCCAGCACAGGCATCGTCAGCTTCGAGTAGGACTTCTGGTCGTTGATGTCCCTGGGCCAGTCCTGATACCAAGCGTGGCCTGCTCGGATACCGTTCGGATTAGAGTAGGCATCCCCGTAAACTGCGAGATCAATCGGTTCGATCTTGGAATTGTCCTCGAGCATGTAGTTGAACAGCCAAGCGATGTATTCGCGCATGCCGTTGCCAGCGAGCAGCTTCTCATCGAGTCCTCGAACCTGGTGGAATGCGAACCACCACGGATATGGCGGGTGCTCGGCATCGATCTTGTCACCGAACTGTCCCTCTCGCGGAAGCATTCTGAAGTCGTACCAACTCTCGTCGGGATGGGGTACGTCGAGCAGCGCGAGCTTTGTCGTCGCTTCGGGGTGGTTGGCGGCGAAGCTGAACGCGACCATCGCTCCGATGTCGTGACCGACCATATTGACTTTCTGGAACCCCAGTTGGCGGGTCAGATGAAAGATGTCCTCGGCCATCGTCTTCTTGTCATACCCGCTCGCAGGGGCCTCCGAGCTGCCCATGCCACGGATGTCAACGACCACTACCTTGAAGCTGCGTGCCAGGACGGGCATAATCTTCCGGTAGCCCCACCAGGTTTCCGGGTGGCCCGGGATTAGCATGAGCGGAGCGCCGCTACCACCGATGACGTAGTGCAGCCTGACACCGTTTACGTCCGCGAATCGGCTCTCGAAGCCGGGGACACGCTTGACCAGCGCGGCATCTGACGTGTCGAAGCAGCCCTGAGCGACTGGTCGGAGCGGCACCGCGACTTGCTGCGCGTTGCGACCGATATCCCCAGATCCACCCGTGACGATCGCGCTCCTGCTTACTTTTTCTGTCATTTGATACTCCTTTCTTTCGTCTTTAAAGCTTTGTGCAGCACGCAGAGGTCGCCAATTATTTTTTTGAGTGCAATTGGAGTACCACAGATGCCCAGTAGCGAAACTTGCAGGAAATTATGTCAACTTCAAACGCTGCTTCGGCATAAACTTTGCCGTTTTCGAGTGAGAGAATCCCGATCAGATCCTCTCGCCGTGCTTCAAAGCGGTCTGCTATCTGATTCAAAACTCGCGCACGCAGAGCGCGATTGTCTTTCCAGTCTAATTTCCGAAAAGCCTGCACCGCCGCATTGGTCGCTTGAACCGCCTCTTCGCGCCCGCCATCCGCGTAAATGCCAATGACCTCACCCGTCGCTGGGTTTATGCTATTGGTATGCTTCTTTGAATCAACCCACTTGCCATTAATCCAGTTTAATGCTGGCTTCTGCGGGTCAATGCTCATTGCTGAGTCTTTCTTGTCTGTCGTTGCTGTCATAGTAGCTGCTCCTTACTTTTCCTCTTGGTGACTTGACCTCTTGTACAAATACGAAATAAGACCATTTCTTAAAAGATGAAAGTGTCTAAAAGACTATACAAATCAGGCAATTCTGATTGCGAAGAAACGTTTAGGCAATAGGTCTACTGATTCCCTAAAGTGTAAGATCAGGTAGTCTTGGACGCGATGGAGACCCGGATGCAAATGGGTGCGCTATTCTACGCGAAAGGTGTGCTTTGCTGCCGCGATAGTCGCCTTTTTCTAGATCACCGTTCGCATAGGTGCTGATGACTTCGTAGGTCACTGAGTTGCTTGAGTCTCGGATATCGGAGCCGTCGAGCCACTCCCCAGCAATTCAATAAGTGCGTGTAGCATTTTTTCGTCATTAATGTTAAGAAACCTCATTCAGCCTTGATTAAGATATACAAGAACTTGAGCCTGTTGCATATGATTTGAATCATGTGACTGGCATACGGAGAGTAATTTGTCCTCTGGCACGGGTGATAGTTGTACAGTGACAAATTAAATGGCGTTGAGACAAATTGGTGTCATCAAGTTAAGCTTTACTCACTTTAGGCTTGCAACAATTTGTGATGATATAGTTTGCAAGTTCTTTGTGCTAGTTCTTACGCTTAACGCTCTTTGAGTTCAAGCTTCACACCCTCGATGACATTAATTTGGCACTGCGACAAATAAAAAGTCACTGTACACAACCTCTCGTACTCAATTAACTATCTCAATATGGTCGCTGTGCAAGCGGATTGTTAGATCGCCGTAGCTTAGAGCAGGCGATCCATGTAATTGCGTCTTGCCAATGAAGTATCGCCATTATGCGTTTGAGGCTACTTCTCTAAACTTTGCACTGTCTCATCTCGCGACATGACTACGCTTCGGGCTTGATTCCGCTCTTCACCTACTAATGGCAGTCGGGTCCACGCCAATCTGCTGCAGAATACCGAGCTGGTCGGAGCTGCCCCACCGCTCGACAACCTGACCGTTCTGGAAGCGGGATATCTGCACGCCACGGGCACTGACTCGCCGTCCTGTTGCTGGGACCCCAAGGAAGTCGCCCTGGTGCGTACCGGTGACAGTGTAGGCGATCGCCACATTTTCTTCATCAGTAACCATGTGATCCACGGTTACATTTAGATCCGGGAACGCAGTACGGAACGCTTGAAAGAATTGGATAAAGCCCTCTGGACCCGGACCCTGATCGGGTGCTGGGTCGTGATCGATAACATTAGGTGCCCACAGTTCGTGGAATACATTGAGATTCCCGTTATTGACGGCCTCCCCGAGTCGCTGGGATGTGGCAATGTTGTCCTGCTGACTCATGACTATCTCCTAATTAATTGAAGCTCTACCACCAACCCTTAGGGTATGGAGGCAGATTCTTAAGAACATTACTGCTCCTACCGTCCATATTCAGGCTTATACAGCCTTAGATTTGGATTTCCAGGCTCCCCACCCAACGGCAGCGATATTTCCTTGCAGTCTGTTGCTTCAGACTTGGGCATAACTTTCACGGGAACCCCGTGTAGACCAGTTAGACAACCAGCGTGCTTATTCTTACATGAACAACATCTCAAGCAAACATCCTAGCACCGTAGCGAGAGAAGCGACCTGCTGTCGCTTTGCCAATGCCTGATCCGGCACCCGTTACGATCGCCACCTTGCCTGCAAACTTTGTCATAGTGACACCTTCCACCTTAACTACTAAAGTACTTATTTAAGACTAAATCTTTGCCTTCACTCCTTACATTTTCTTTTCGATGACTGAATCCCTCTTGGGGTTAAGGGCCGACATGGCTGTGTTGACACGAAACCTGAGAGTGCAGCTTGGTTAATATATACAAGCATTTTTGCCTGTTGCATATGATTTGAATCATGTGGCTGGCGTACAAAGAGTAATTTGTCCTCTGGCACGGGTGATAGTACCTTCGTTTTCTAGTTTGGTCAGCGTTCGATACAAAACTTCAGGACTCAAACCTATTTCGCTAGCAACGTTCTTGAGCGGTTGGTCAAAGTTCACAGTTGTTTCGCCAAGCGGCGCGGTAACGAGCAGGTATTGCAGCACGCGTTCGCGAGCAGAGCGAATGCTGCGCAGTTCCAGGCGAACTTTAAGCAACTGACTTTTTCTGGCAAGCCGCTCCATCAAGTCAAAGGTCAAGTCTGGGTGGTCGCGAAGCACTGTGAGTAAGAGCTGCTTGGGATACACAATTACACGCGATGGCATCTCGGCTATAGCATCGCAACTGTAGACTTCAGAAAACAGGTCTGACTCGGCAAAGCTTTCACCCGCTCGCACCACCTGAAAGACAACTATTTCTCCTTCTCTGGTGTAACGAACAAGCCTAAGCCGACCAATATTAGCAGCGAAGACAGCTAGTGCCTGGTCTCTTTGGTGAAAAAGTACCTGCCCAGTTGCAAGGTTCTGGTAGGTTATAGCAGCGCGCAAATTAGGTGGGAGAGTGTCAGGGTTTGAGAGATCGATCTACTTACTCCTCCAAGTATTTCTTCTAAGTAATGCAAAACTATTTGGCTGTATGAGACTTATCAAAGTAGAATCTGTCGTAACTGGCCATTCAGACTAGCAACTAGAGTGTTCACAAGACGAGCCAGCCCTCCTGTGTTGTTACTTATAGAGGACACCTCCCTGCATAAATTGTTGTCAAATTGACTGTTAATTGACGGCCTGGCAGCAGTCAATTCTGCCCGTTATGAATGAGCATGACAAGGAGATAGGTATGACTTTATGACTTCAGTCATACCTATCTCCTTGTCTAGTTAGCTGATAATGCTGTCTTCATTCCATCCTATTTATTTTTAGTTTGTTGAACAAGTATTATTTTGTTGATGTAATGTTTCCTTTTATAGCGGTTCTCAGTTGGGTGAAATATAGTAACAGCAGTGAGTGAACCATCCAATAATGTCTTGTTGAGTGACTGCATCTAGGGCATTTGAGATGGCTTGATCTAATTCTTGATATGTTCTAGCTGCTTGGGAACGTAAAAACTCCTTCACTTTCGACCAGCAATTTTCAATTGGTGAGTAATCTGGAGAATAAGGAGATAAATAAACTAACTTAGCGCCAACAGCCTCAATCGCTTCACGGATACCAGTAACTTTATGAGAACTGAAATTGTCCATAACGACAGTTGCGCCTGGCCAAAGATTCGGAACCGAATGGCACTAAGAAAAGCTCTAAGCTATGCTGGATAGGCGCTACAGATTTTAAAGCTATTGAACAGTGAATGAAGGTCTTGGGATGGAATAGGTGATTGTCCTTGATGCAATACCTGCGATCGCTCCTAAGTAATCCCCAACTTCATAGAGAGTGGCGGAGATTTCGCAAGGGGTATTTTCGATGTCTGCGGTAGTTTCCGTATCTATTATTAATAGTTTCATGTTTTGTTCCTGTTGAAATCTGCTGGTTAAAATTTGTCCCGGTGAATACTGAAACTTGCTGCGACTAAAGAACTCCCTAAGAAAGCAGAAAAACTTACCAGCATTGCACCCAAGCAAATATTTTTCTGCTGCTGCCAACCAGAGATGATTATGTTAGGGTTAGCATTTGTCTCGATAATCTCCATACAAGAGCACCCCATTGCTCCAACTCCTGAAAAGCCAGTTAAGAGCAGAGAGACAATTGCAGTTGTTTCTATGGTGCGGTCTTGGTTCTCAATTCTCGTCGGTAGTATCAACCATCTCAATGAGGAGCAATCGCCTTTTCTCACTTCCAGAACGAGGAATTTCTTACACCTCTGTAGCGTGCATCTGCTGGAGGTAGCACAAAATTCTCTTGGCAGTCATAGAAACCCGGATCTGAAAGTGTGATGTTACTTGCTGGACTATGTGTAATGATTATTTGTAATTGCATATAGGTGGCGATTGCAGTTGCTTGGTGTGCAATCGCCTTTCTCACTTCAGCAACTTACGCCGCGACTGCCGTTCTGACTCCCAACGACGCAATCACATCTTTTGCACTGCTAGCAACCCGATTCACCCCGTACTGTCTTGGTCTTGCGTACCAGCTTTCTTGATTGCACCCGACGAAGCCGACAAAACGCCCGTCTTGGTAAAGTTTAGTGCTGAAAGATAACCAGTTAATCTCACCGTGGTACAGACCAAAAACAGTGCAGGCTTCTTCTAATTCATCGCTCAGGCGTTCGTTCCTTTCCCGTGGTGTTTCTGGTAGAGTCGCTTTTACTTCTGCAACTCTTGTAGCGAACCAGTTGCGATCAAAGGGTAGCCGTCCGCCACCGACTAATTGTACCCATACTGTAATCCCGCCTTCTATCCAGATGGTACGGACTGATTCGGGTTGGACTTCGATAATCTCGCTAATGATGCGACGGTCACGAGATGTCAGGGGGTCTTGGGTTGGGGCTACAGCTTCAGCTTGGGATTCAAGGTGGCTGTCGAGTTCTGCTTGGGCTAGTGCTTGCTCATCTTTGAAGGGAACTTCTGTAACTGTTGTTGGTGTGTTGTAGTTGAAGCTAGAAGCCGTTTGCTGTGTGTAAACTGATTGAGTCATAATATAGATAGATTCCTGCAAAGGGTCAAAGGGCGATCGCACAAGTTTCGTAGGCTGTGGCGGTCGTCTTTTGTTTTCATATCTCTACAGTAACAACTCAGGGTACAAAAATTAACTAGAAGTACAAATATTTTTGGAAACTTCAACACGTAAGTCAGACATAATCTCAATCAGTTCTACACCAAGAGTTTTGGCGATTGCTGTAATAATTTTGGTTGAAACAGAAGCTGCTTCGCCATTTTCCAGTTTTCTGATGTATTCTTGAGAGCATTCGACCTTTTGGCTCAAAAGTGCATCTGCAATTTCACGCCTAGACTTCTTGCCACGCAATAATCTTAGGCTGTTTCCACATTCTTTATTCCACGCAAGCATAACAACCCAGTCTAGGGGAACCATAATTACCTCCTTTGTATTTTTTATTTTTATATTTGCACTTTCAGTTGTCATGTGGCAAGATGTTTTTGTACTGTGAGTTCAATCAACCAGTTCAGTTATACAATAATTCATAGACGGCATGAGTATTCCAGCCGTCAAATTGTTTTGTGAACTTATTTTAAGGAGGTTATGGCAAAAAATAATTACGCTTTTCCAAAGGCAATAAAAAGTGATTGCTGAGAACACAGCAGTTCTCATTTGCATTAACCAGTATTTCCCGTGTGTATACAGCACATACAGGTAAAATCATGCTGACACTAAACCGTTCCAAAACAACATCAGCACTCGATTACAACATTCTCAATACCAGCATCCAAGATACCTTTACTGCCATCAATCGATTCGAGTGGCAGGCAATAGAAGAACTACGGGTGATGCGGCATAACGGCTATTACTCTGATGCTGGTTATGCCAGTTTTGAGGATTATTGCGAGAACGAGTTAACCAAACACGGTGGTTATCGTCGAGTTAGAGATTTGCTTTCTGCAAAGAAAGTAGTTGATACTCTGCCAGAAGAACTAAGAGAGAAGATCACTAAACCATCCCAGACACGATCCTTACTCCGACTAGTCAAAACTCCTGAAAAGCTGAACGAAGCCGTTGCGATCGCAGCCAAAGAAAAACCCTTCCCTACTGCGTCCGACTTCGCTAAAGCAGTCCAACAAGTCGCACCGACAACTAAACGCGCCACAAAGAAGCAAGAAAGTCAAACGCAATTGTGTAATTCTGTGACTGTTTCTTCCATTTCGCACCCTCGCTATGGCGAATCAGGAGTGATTGAGGCAGACGCACCAAATCGCTGGCAACAGATTGTTACCTTTGGTGATGGTGAGAGGTTGTTGATCAACAATGCTGATTTGGATGCCCCAAGCGTTCCATTACCCAGAGAGCGGAACTATCCACCAGAATACACCGAAGCGATCGCAGCACTCAAAGAACAACACCAGCAAGAGTTAGAGAGACTTTCCCAGGAATTGAGGATTGGTTTGCAAACAGAAGCCACAACCAGAGCCGAAGCCCAGGTACAAGAACAAATCCAATCTCTGCAACAACTATTCAAGCAACAGAAAGAAGAAAATGTTCAGTTACAGCAGCGCCTCTTGGAGATGGAAGGATTACAGAAACTGGAGATTGAGAATCAGCAACTCCAGCAGCGCATTCAGGAACTAGAACGCACCGTACAACAGCATCCGCTTCAGCAGTGGGGAAATACCATGACCCAGCAAGCGACCAAAGCTTTGAACAAGCAGGTGAAACAGGCGTTAGAGAAAACTATTGATTTGTGATCGCTAGCCCAGGAACCACCAAAGGAAAATGCCCAAGAATGTCTGCGGCTCATGGGCATGGCTTTGAAAAACTTAGCCAGTGCCATGAACAATATTCAGGCATTGGAGGCAGCAGCCCTAATTTTAGGTAGTGAACCTACACCAATTGCGATCGCATATCGAGCCAAACAATTGGAAATGTTGCCCCAAGCGGTTAGCGATATTCGACAGGTACTTGCAAAACTTGGATGTACTTGGCAGGAGTTTTGGGCAGTGGCTCAAGAGTACGAGGTAATTAAGTCGGATTACTGGGCAGAACTTACTACCCAGGAAACAGAGTTAATTAAAACTCTCAAAAACTCATCCACTGAACCTCGGACAATTGGCATTGGTTCTATTGTTGCTCATGCTGACCCATACCGGACTCTGTATTTGCAGAGGGGCGAAGTTATAGAAGAGCAAGGGGGCAAAGTAGTTGTCGCCTGGGATCACTGGCGCAATGAGTTGAAAAAGACTCAAAGCTATTCCAGGGAAGAGTTGCGATTCTGGCAACCTCAATAAACTTCCAGTATTTTGGTGATTCTTTAGACAACTAAATACAAGTACTAAGCCCCGCAATCGCAGCGAGGGAAATTTCCGTGCGTCAACATAAATAGGAGATTGTAAAATGACCGCAACTATTACAAGACCCAAGCTCAAAAAGGCTGCTGCCACTAAACCACAGTCACCGTATAAGCGGCTTCATGTGATTATCCCTCTTCTGTCACTCTCCGAAAACTTTTGCCATTTCTGAATTCTAGAGCTTTTGTATAGCCTGCGATCGCGCGATTATTTTCTAATAACAAATACAAGACCGATTTTTTTCTAATAGTATAGCTTGTATTGATTGCCTCATAAGGTTTATAGCGATCGCCTTCCCGGAGAGTGACAGAAGAGGGGTAAATATCTTTCAGGTTGACTTTGAATCTATCAGTGCAACGATTGTCCAACGACCACAGGAGGTAGCATGAGACTCACAACTCTACAAGGCCAGTACCAGTGCATTGTTATAGATCCTCCCTGGTTCTACAGACTTCGTTCTAAAGACAAAACTCACCGCAACCGCATCCCCTATCAACCAATGCGGACTGAGGAAATTCTGGCTCTGCCCATTCCCGAATTATGCGGGAGCAATGGCTGTATCCTCTGGCTATGGTTCACGAACAACCACATGATCGAAGCGGCTCAATGCTTGCAAACATGGGGATTTGAACTCAAGACTATTTTGACTTGGGAAAAAGTCACCAAAGCTGGTACTAAAACACATCTAGGTGTCGGTCATTGGTTGCGGAATTCGACTGAACACTGTGCAATGGCTGTTCGTGGAAATGTGAAAGCTTTTGCTGGACGGACACTCACAAACCAGTCAAGCATTTTACACTTACCCCGCCGTGAGCATTCACGTAAGCCCGAACAGTTTTTTGAACTTGTAGAAAAGCTGTGTCCTGATATGACCAAGCTGGAGATGTTCGCACGTTCGTCTAGAGTTGGCTGGGTTGTAACAGCGTGTGAGAAGTGTAATTCAATCAAGAGCGATGTCTGACGACAAGCCGCTAGCCTTCGGCAACGCTCCGCGAACGCATCTACGCTTACTACATGAAGCTGGAATGGTACTCAAAAGCAAGCCCAAAGCTCCAATTCACCCAGCAGTTGCATTTGCCGAACAGTTTTGGAACACACAACGCCTAAGTGATAACGAGTAATTTACTTCAAACCTAGTCACAGAGGGCAATACCGCGATTACATAATGCTACCCTCTCAGTTCTTTGAAAAAGTTTGTAGTATGCCCTTGACACCTTATAATACATTATGTATTATATATGTAGTAAAGCACTACAGCCTCTCAAAAAGGCATAGCGCAAACACTTCTGAACCATGAAAACTTAATAGGATGCCACATTTGGGGTGTAGCTCAGTTGGTTAAGAGTGCCTGTCTGTCGAACAGGAAGCCGCGAGTTCAAGTCTCGTCATCCCCGTGTAGCCTTGTAGACAAATAGACAAGTCGTTCTGATTCTCAGTCAGAGAGAAGCGGGTGCAACTCCCGTCGAGGCTTCCAAACGTCGCAGTGTAGCGATTTATGGCAAAGCCCCAAGCTCATAACTTGGTCAATGTGGGTTCAAACCCCATCACTGCTACCAATGCACAGATGGTGTAACGGCAGCACTTCTAGTCTCCAAAACCTTTAGTCAGGGTTCAAATCCAAGTCTTTGGCGTTGCCGTGTCCCGATCGAAAAAGCTTACATACTCGCCTAATGGTAAGGCAACTGTCTCTTAAACAGTCTATGCAGGTTCAATTCCTGTGTGTGAATCAACAGCTTTTTCAACTTACATGGCATACATGGTGCAGAAACGAAGTGGCCGAGCGGCACGTCAAAAAAGCGTGTAATTAGCGGGTTAAAGTCCCGTCTGCACTACCAAATTCATGGGTCGGCTCGCCTACTAGTGTGGGCAACGGTCTAGTAAAACCGCCGCGAAAGAGTGTTGCTGGTTCAATTCCAGCTCGGCCCATTCTGGAGAGATTGCTATCGGCAGGGCAAGCTGTTTGCTAAACAGTCGTGGATGTAAGTCCACTGTGGGTTCAACTCCCTCTCTCTCCGCCTTATGAGAACGTGGTGTAACTGGATAACACATCGGTCTACGAAACTGAAAAGTGAAGGTTCAAGTCCTTCCGTTCTCGCCTTACCCCCTAGTAGCTCAGTTGGTAGTAGCGCCTGTCTGTTCGCGTAGCGTCTCCGATAGAAGAAGAACAGGAGGTCATCCGTACCCTTCGGGAAGCAAGCTACAAATCCTACCATCCCGACCATTTGCCCTTGTGACGAAACTGGCAAACGTGCTGGTCTTAGAAACCAGATTTTGTGGGTTCAACTCCCACCAAGGGTACTGGGCATTTGCCCAACCATACTCCCGTGGCGAAATTGGTAAACGCTTCCGTTTGAGGAACGGAATTTTTGCAGGTTCAATTCCTGTCGGGAGTACCAATTTGGGTCGTTGGCAGAGCGGATATGCAGCTGCCTTTTAAGCAGACTTATCCAGGTTCAACCCCTGGGCGACCCATCAACTCTTGGGCGTTTGGCAGAACGGTTATGCTCCTGACTCTTAATCAGGCTGACACAGGTTCGACCCCTGTAGCGCCCACCAAAACTTACCCCTGTAACCCAATTGGAAGAGGTGCCAAACCTAAAATTTGGAAGTTGCTAGTTCAAATCCAGTCAGGGGTATTGGTGAATATGCGGGGATGGAGCAACGGTGGCTCGTGGGGCTGCATAATCAGAGCATCGGCAGGTTCAACTCCTGCCCCCGTTACCAAAATTAGTGCTGGTGTAGCTCAATTGGCAGAGCAACTGACTTGTAATCAGTAGGTTGCAGGTTCAATTCCTGTTACCAGCTTAACTAACGCGGTCATGGTGTAGCGGTAAACACCCCTGGCTTCCAACCAGGAGACACGAGTACCCTGCGGGAAACAAGCTACGAGTCTCGTTGATCGCTCTGGGCAACTAGTCTTGAAAACTAGAGCAGGGTAACACTTGGAGGTTCAATTCCTCCATCTTCCGCCTTCCACCTGAAGCCGACTCATTGAGGCGCTGTGCTGATAACACAGATTATTGAGGGGCAGTACCTCTAAGAGTGGATTCTCCCTGCTCCAGCGTAGACCGCCGCAGGCATCGTCCAAGCACTTAACTAACAATTTTCTTAGAGGAAAGGCTATCCAGTATTGCACTGCGATCGCACAAAAACGACAAGGGAAGTGCGATCGCCTTTTGTCGTGTCTTCTGACCAAGAAGCTTGACAACTACCTTGCAGAACTTACAACCTTAATTTGTGACAACAGTGAGCAAAAAAGAACAACCTTATACCAGCCAATTAAAAGGTGTAGCCGCCCTACTCGGCGAAAGCTTTAACCAAACCCAAAGTACTGCTAATTCACCAACTACTGTTGCCATCAACTTAATCAAGCTGCCTGCCTCACAACCCCGCCGCTACTTCGACACTCAAAAGCTGGAAGAACTATCACGCTCAATCAAAGAGCTAGGTATCCTCGAACCTCTGTTGGTGCGACCCCTACCGGGTGAAGGGTATGAACTTGTGGCAAAAGAACGCCGTTTAAGGGCTGCTCAACTTGCTCTCATAACCGAAGTCCCTGTGGTTATCCGCGAAATGGATGATGTCACCACCTCTAAGGTGCAGCTTGTTGAAAATCTCCAGCGCGAAGACCTAAATCCTGTAGAAGAAACCGAGGGAATACTTGAACTTTTGAGCATTGAACTCAGTGTTACCAGAAACGAGGTTATCTCCGTCCTCAACTCTGCTGCCAATGCCAAAAAGCGAAACTTGGATTTGACGGAAAACGTTTTCCGTCAGATGGAAACTATTGAATCTATCCTCTTAGCCATCGGTAAATTCAGCGCTGAAAGTTTTCGCGTCAGCCGCATTCCTTTGCTCAATCTCCCTGCTGATGTGCTAGAGGTACTGCGTTCTGGTCAAATCGAATACACTAAAGCACGAGCGATCACCCGAATTCAAGATGAAAAAACAAGAATTCAACTCTTAGAAGATGTGATCGCCTACAATCTCTCACTGAGCGAAATCAAGCGTAAGATTCAAGAAATTGAGTCTGCTGCTCAATCAGAGTCATCAGAGCAAACAGAACCAGCATCCATAAAAGAGCGTGTTGATGATACTTTTCAACGCTTCAAAAAAGCGAAAGTATGGGATGATCCGAAGAAAAAATCCAAAGTAGAGAAGTTGTTAGCTCAGTTGGAAGCATTGATGAAAACTGAATAGAAAATTGTGATGCTCACAAAGGAGTCGCCTGATGGTGATTACCTTGTCCTGTCAAAGACGCTGCGCGATCGCAACCAGCAGTCTTTGGATACACTTTCAACCCGTCCTCAAACCCACTGAGTATCAAACGCATCTTGCCCAGTTCCATAAATCAAGTCGCCATATTCCTGCCAATGGGCTACTTCTTGCTTTGAAATTTGAGGTGAGTTTAATACAGAAAGATTTTCTTCTAATTGCTGCCTAGTTTGGGGTGCGGTGAGTGCCAGACGTATTGCCGGATGACTTAGCACATAGCGGTAACAGTCTGCTGCCGTAGGTGGTTGAAGCTGCCAGTTGTGATGACCTTTGAGTAACGTTCCCCAGCGCGTGCAAGTAAATGCCACCACGGGAATACCAGCTTTTTGAGCAGCAGGCAAAACATCTTCTTCAGCCTTGCGATGTGCCATATTGTAACGGTGCATCAACACATCACACTGATGACCTTCTATCATTTCTAAAGCAATAACTCGATTGTGTGTGGTAACTCCCACGTAGCGCACAACTCCAGAGTCCTTCCACAAACGAAGTTCATCAAGCAACACCTGAACCTGGGTCATGTCGTCAGCAGGCGAAACATATTCAATAAAAAATATATCCACCTGCTCAACATCTAGGCGACGGCGCACAGAGTTGAGGTAAAGGCGTAAAGATTGTATATCTCGGTTTTCACTCCCCGTTGCCACCAAGACCTGCTCACGGTTTGTTAGCAACAGAGATTTTAAGCCACTCAAAAAGTTTTCAGATTCTAAATTGTAAAAGAAAAAGTAATTGATTCCCGCCTCAAATGTCAATAAAACAGTTGCAGCATCCATCGATTGCCCTGCCAAACCGAGAATACTTGCTGGTTGTCCTTGTAGTGTTGATAATTCCACGGTCAACTATCCGACTTCTTACTTTCAGTGTATTACGCCAGTACGATGCTAGTGAGGACATCATCAATGAATGTTAATTTTTGGGCGATCTCTTCTTCAAGCTTTCGCGTTGAGCGTCTCGTAGAGAGGAAATGTGAGATATGTCTGGGGCGATCGCTTCATTAAAAGATGTTCAAAAGAGTCAAGTGCGTTGACGTAGCGTTGCTGTAGTAAAGTATTTCTTATTATGAGTGTTTTTACTCGTATTATAGAAGCCATGTTAAACATTGAACAATTACGAGAGAGCTTTGCCAGAGTTTACGAGGGGCCGGATAATCTACAGCATGAGTGCGACATGATAAAGGAAGCTGAACAGTTAAATATTCCGTTAGATACTTATCGCCGCTTGTATGTTTTTAAAACAGATGAACCTGTTGCCCCTTACCCCAAATCTGATAGTTGGAAAAAAATAGCATCAGTATGGACAAAATGGTTCATGTCTTTACCCTTGAAGAATAAAATATTTCTTCTCCGCAAGGGAATATTTTGGCTGTTACAAAAGGGTATTTTGTTGAGTGCTGTTTTTGCTATCGGACACTATATCTGGACTATCCCAGAAAGACACAAACAAGCTCTTGAACAAAAAAAACAAGCACACTACCAAGCTTGGCTAATTATTAATTCTGCCCAACAAAATCAAACTGCTAGTGGAGGAAGAAAGGAAGCTCTCGAAGATTTAAGTAAAGATGATGTTAGTTTAGAAGGGGTAAATGCTAGTGGGTTAAGTGCCAACAATAAAACATATTTAAGATTTATCCAACTTCAAGGTGCTAATCTCCAATATGCTAAATTGCAATATACCGACTTGACGGGCGCTAATTTCCAAAATACATATTTTTTTAAAGCTAATTTTCAAGGTTCCCGTATGCCTGGAGCCAACTTCTCTAAAGCTGATCTCAAAAACGCTAACCTTACAAAAACTGATATAGGTTTATTATCTTTATTATCTAAAGATGGTAATAAAAACCTTATTAGCGCTAACTTTCAAGATGCTAATCTTCAAGATGCTAATCTTCAAGATGCGGATCTTCAAGGGGCTAATCTTCAAGATGCGGATCTCATTAGAACAGACCTTCGTGGAAGCAAAAATATAAGCACAGAGCAAGTTAAATCTGCAAAAAACTGGCAGCAAGCATACTACTCTCCAGAGTTTCGTAAGCAATTAGGTTTGCCTTGAAGACATTCGGAAGTTGTACAATGTGCTTTAAAATCAATACAAAAATAGTGATTGAAGGATATAAAAATGGTTAACCAACAGGATCAAACATTAGGAAGACAACTTGAACGCCACTTGGATGATATTATCAAAGACTTTAATCAGGTATTAGAAAAATATGGGTTTCCAAAAACTAGAGTAGTTAGTTTTACAGTTAAACAATTGAATTCGTTGAGTGCGCCGTCTTCACACCATAATCCTAGTACAGAGGCTTCACCAGATGCTTCAGATAATCTAGATGATCCCATCACAACATGTGACGCCAAGGGTCATTGTCAGCCCTAACTGTAGCGGCTTGTAAACAAGGTGAAGGTGTCCTTTTTCCTACAAAAGTGTTAAACAGCATAAGTTTAATTTCCCCCACTTGCTTTGGAACCAGTGCCGAGCAACGAAGTTACTCGGCATTGGCTATTGGGACTTAAACAAAATTTAAGAGTAAAAAAGAGTATAATGCTATGTCAGTATAGGTTTCACGTTGAAAAAAGCTGATGAAAGAAACCACCCCCGCAGCAATGCCGCCATGCTTTGAAAGATGGTGTCAAAGGTTTGATGATGTGTTTACTCATAAAGCTCAAAAAAGGGAGTTTAGACACTATGTAGGGGGATTATTGGGTGAAAGTGAGAGAAAAAACCTGTCTGAAATGGCTTCTAATGCTGTAGGAGTAACTTACCACCGATTACACCACTTTTTAACTGAAGCACCTTGGTCTAGTAGCCAGGTGAATGAGCGTCGGTTAGAGATGATGAATAAGTGTAGCCAGACAAGAATCAGTTGAGGGTTTAGCTTAATCATTGACGATTCTGGTCATAGGAAGAGTGGAAATTTTACACAAGGAGTGGTTCGTCAATATATCGGAGAAATTGGCAAAACAGATAATGGGATAGTAGTGGATTGCCTTGCTGCATCTAAATTTCTCAATTGCGTTAACGCAGCGTAAAGCCTTCTCTTCGAGAGGCAACGCCTTCGGCATAGCAACTCTTAGAGACGCTACCGCGAACGCTTAGAGCGAGTCCGCGAGCGTCATTGCGACTTGCGAATTGGTATTAGTCCGGGGAACAGAGCATACAATTTGACCGAGAGCCAAGTTGGAAACGGCACAATGACTTCCGTAGCACCCCGGCATAATCCAGCGATCGTGGCACGAGCAACCTTTTCTGCGCTGGCAGAAATCAACAGCAGCGAATCACCAATACCGAACCAAGCAAATTCTTTACGTCAAACACCAACAGTGAGGCGATCGCTGATTTCCATTTCCAGAACTTCTTCAACGTGTTGAATTGTTGCTCTCGACAGTTGCTTACCTGATGCACTAACGTTTTCTTGTACCTGTGCTGGTTTGCTTGCGCCGATGATAACGCTACTAATTTCGGGATTGCGTAAGCACCAGGTAAGCGCTAATTGGCTCAGGCTCAAACCTTCTTGCTCGGCGATGGGCAACAGTCGCTGCACCTTGAGTAACTGCTGCTGATCCAGTTCCCCATTGTTTAAAAACATATTTTGTTTCGGGTCACTTGCCCGTGAACCTTGGGGTAAGGATTGACCGGGTTTGTATTTACCAGTCAGCAGACCTTGCGCTAAGGGTGAGTAATTGATTATGCCAATCCCTTCTCGGCGGCACACGGGTAACACTTCTTTTTCGATCGTGCGATCAAGCATGTTGTAGCGAGGCTGATCGGATGCGATCGGTGCGAGATTTGCCAACCGGGTTAGGTCGGTCGCATGGGCGAGTTGTCCGGCACTCCATTCAGAAACCCCGTAATAAAGAATTTTTCCCTGTTTCACCAGATGATCAAATGCCATCAAAGTTTCAGCCAGGGGTACAGTCTGGTCATAACGATGTGCCTGGTAGAGGTCAATGTAGTCCAGTCCCAATCGCTTCAGACTGGCATCACATTGCTCCAGAATATGTTTGCGTGATAGTCCGCGATCGTTGGGCCCATTGCCCATTGGGAAATAAACTTTGGTTGCTAGAACATAGGATTCACGCGGGTACTGGCGCAGCACGTTACCCACAATTTTTTCAGCTTCTCCTCCGGCATAAACATTTGCTGTGTCAAAAAAGTTGATTCCCAAATTATAGGCTTGCTCAATACATTGACGGGCAGTGTCTTCTGCCGTTGCGCCACCATAGGTAAGCCATGACCCTAAACAAATTTCCGAGACACGAATGCCGTGTTTACCTAACTGCCGATATTCCATAAGTCATCTCCTTTTTGCGAAACCTTCATTGTCAAAACCAATGCTAAAATTCCTACTTAAAACAAGATGCAATCGAGCGATCGCACCCTGATTAATTCTTTAAACCCACTTTAGAAAACGTTGATGGCTAGATTCTCTTTCATCAGGAAGAGAACCTAGCCATCAATAGGTGTACTTATCCAGTGAGATGATTTCGTTGTCTAATCGAGAACGGTGAGTAATTAATTAACGCCGACGCTTGACAAGGATGAATAGGGCAATCGCACTCACACCTAAAAGCCATCCCCCTGACGCTTCAGGTACGCTAACTTTCAAGGGATTATGGGGTTTAGAAAGATTTTCCTTACCATTCTCAACTTTACGGTCAAAGCGATCGCTTTGGGCTTCTGTTTCTTTGAGTAACTGTCTTTGTTCATCGTTGACTAATACCAACATTGAAGAATAAGGGCTGACAATCTTGTACTTTTTAGCTACGGCATGAATCGTATCTAAACTTTTGAGATTGTCTAACTTAATTTTTTTACTCAACCCTAAAATTAATTGTCTGGCTGCTAATGGCAATAAATCATCTTGTTGGTTGCTAGTTGCAATTGCTGTGTCTAATGTTTGCAGATACCAAGCATAACCATTAACAACACTCACAACAGAGTCATTTAAAACTGATTTGGTAGCAATTCGTTGCAGCACTTCAGAAATATCAACACCAACTCCACCACCACTATCTTGTAATGATTTAATGATGCCATCGTTATAAGCCCCAGGTAATCCACCTAAATGTACCATCCACAAAGGTGCAGGCGTATCGGGAACGGTTTTATTGTTCTTCGACAATTCATAGCTACCTTCATCACTCAATAGTAAAACGACATCATAAGCTGTATCTCCACGCAAATTATTAAACTGTGTCAGCATTTCTTGGGGTTGAATTGTGCCGTAAAAGGCGACTTTTTCCGGTTGAAATTGCTGGAGATCATCTAACCGTTTTGGTGCAGCGCCTGGAGAAACACTAAGATATAAATCTGCATCGTTGTTTGTCAAATCATTATCTGCAAAGCCGTGTTTTTTCAACCATGATAATGTTTGCAACAATTCTTTAATATGTTCCCTCATGCTGCGAGAAGTATCGAGAACTACCGCAACTTTTTGGTGTTTGGGTAAGGTGTAATCTTGACGAAATAGGGGTTTAGCTAATATTTTGTAGCCTTCCTCTAAATTTACTTCATGTAATACCGACTGAATTTTTCCACTCGCGGGGATGAATTCTTCTAACCAAGCATCGTCTTTCAAACCGATTTCTTTGCCGTTGCGGATACGCTTGGTTTGATTAGTCCAGAATATATTACGTCTTTCCCCTAAATCGGGCATTTTCCAACCCAAGTCTTGTCCCAGCACTTTGTAAGTTAACCATAGGTGCATTTCTGTGGGGAGTGGTGGTTGCCCTACTATTTGTTGTACATTCTTAGGAGGAATAGGAAAAGCCCGTAAGCGATAATGTCTCGGCCCTACTTGTTCCAACAAAGCGGGATCTATAGGCCGTGAACGTCTAACTTGAGAATTATAAACTTTTTGGGCAGCACCACGAGGAGAGACAACAAAACGGAAACGTTGGTCTAATTTATTACTATCTCCCAAGTATAAGCCAGTAATTACAGCGCTTTCTGGCAAAGAAAAGGAGTAAAAAACTTCCTGAACTTCTCGTGTTTGGTTTTTATAAACTTCATACAATTCCACATCAGCCCAATCACCATGTTCTTTAACTGTGACTTGTTGTGATACTAATAAAACTTTTTTTTCGTTGATATTTAATAAACCTGCTTTAACTTCTTGTTCGTTAAAAGTAGATTGTACTGCGTGACTAACTGCTGTTTTTTCTGCTTTTTGTAGAGGTGTATCAAAAAAATCGGCGTAAAGTTTCTCTGCCTTGGCAGGATCTTTGTCAGAACCATTATATAAAAATGGCGACATCAGAAAGTTATAAGTTGCTTGCAATCCATCAGCAGCCGATTTATCTAAGCCTAATACATGCTCATACATAGCACTGATGTGGTTATTTTCTTGCTTGCTACTAAGGTAGCGGTAAGAAGATAAATAAGCGTTAACTAATCCTATGCGGATTTGTTCTGACTTGGCTACGAGTGTTTGGCGATCGCTATCATTTTTAGGTGCATTAGCTAAGAGTGAAAAAGCTAATACTTGGGGTTGTTGTTGTAAAGATACAAAAGTAACTGCAAACGCCACAACAACTGCACCAGCACCAGCAAATGTTTTATTCTTACCATGTTCTGAAGCAAAAGCTCTTAAAATTTTTGCTCCCGAATGTACATACATTGCTGTTAACGCCGATGGCATTGCAATAAACAATGTGGCACTAAAACCAAGAATAGCTAGCCAAGTGAGAATCAGGAATAAACCCCCCACAAAAGCTGAGTGATATAGTATATCCCATAATGGTTGTACCCATGCAAATTTGATGAATGCTTGCAACAGAAATACTGCTAAAGGCAAGGCATAAAATAACAATACCGCACCAGCATAAATGCCAAATACCAGCATTAATGTATGGGCTAACATTTGTACCCATTGCAAACTACTTTTGCGCCGGGAAGCATAACCCCAAAATAATTCTCCAGTAAAAGCAGCTATACATACGCCCGTTGTTATCAGAATTTGGCTACTAGCTGATGTCAGTTCTCGAATCACAAATAACCGCAACAAACACAACACAAATAGTGGTGCTTCTACACCATAAAATAGGCGAATTAGTTGTAAAGGTTGTTTAACAAACCTCCAGCCACCAATAATACTACAAATTGTGGGAATGGCAATTAAAGTAACTAGAGTCAAGGAAAATTCAGTTGGAATATCACCTGTTAAGGTTGCCTGAAATAATGGCACACCTACGTATGGCAATATCCCCACGTAAACTAACATTAAAAATGTCAAGTTCCAAAGCCAAAAAATTGCGTAAAAACTTATATTCCAAAACCATTTCACACCTTTACTCCTCTTAAAGTTGATGTTCCTGCACCCATACCCCAGTCTTAATAGTTCATAGTTTCTTATTTTAAGTTTTCCCTCAACACTGGCTTTTCTAACAATTTGCTTAGATAATGAAATCTTGGCACAAGGTTTAACACCAAATATGCCACTCATCACTCCAATAGCCCACATCAGCAGGGTTTTTGGCAATCTTAGGATTCGATTGTTGCTGCGATGGACTATGCTCCGCTTTTAGAGCGATCGCTGCCTATCCCCAGATTTCCTTACCCAGCACCCCATTACCAGCAACCATATTCTGTGCATCTAATGTCTACGACGGCCTACGTCTACGCCCCAATCTTTGTCAATAAACAACGCTTATTTCTAATATTCTTAATTTTCTCCAAACCTAACCTGCAACCTTACCCCCAACACCCTACCCTCACTGTGTTTTACAAAATGATTTTGGTACGCACAATGCCAAAGTTATTGTTCTTGCTGCCATAAATAAAGACATTGATAACCATAGTAAATGACTATTATGGAAATACCAAGCTGTAATTGCTGATGGAATAAAACCAATTACAGTGGCTATAAGCATAGCTTGCCGAAGTATATGACCTTGAGTCAACCCTAAAAAATAACCATCTAACGCATAAGCAACTGAGCCAAAACCTAAAACTGGTAACAACCAAGGAATATAAGAGCGTAAATTATTGATAATTTCAGTATGATTAGTCAGCAATCTTAACAATGATTCTGGGGCAAAAATAAATGCAGTAGCAAACATTAATCCTATAATTAAGCTACTGACTACAGAAGTTTGCAACAGTTGTTTTAAAGAAGTAATATTTCCACTACCTTGAAAAATTCCAGCCAAGCTCTCAGTAGCGAATGCCAAGCCATCAATGAAATATGCTGCCAAGCTCACCACTTGCATCAGGAGGGTATTTGCCGCCAGAATTTCAGTTCCTAACATAGAACTGAGGTTGCTAAACATCGCCATTGTCGAAATTAAAGCAAAAGTCCGAATAATAATTTCTCCATTCAGCATTAAAGCTGATTTTAAAGCAGACAGGTCAAATAGTTCCCCAATTAAAGCTTGTATTTGTTTAAATGAAATTGTTTGACAATATAGCAAAATACCTACCATTAGCATGAGATACTGACTAGTGGCTGTCGCTAACCCAGCTCCTCTACTTGACCATCCCCACTGAACAATAAATAGATAATCAAGTAGTACATTTGCACAATTGCTAATAGCTGAAAGCAACAACACTTTACTACTTTGTGCTTGTCCAAGAAACCAACCAATCAAAACAAAGTTAATCAGTGTTGCAGGGGCACCCCATACTAAAGCATTATAGAAATCAACTCCAGAACTTTTAACTTCTGGTGTAGCACTTAGAATCGCAAACCCTAATATTTGTAAAGGTTGTTGAAATATCAGGATGGCGAGTCCTAATATCAGTGCTAAAATTCCATGCTGTAAACCAATCAGTACTGCCGATTGCTTATCTTTACGCCCGATGGCCTGTGCAACCATTCCAGTTGTACCCATGCGTAAGAAACCGAATGTCCAATAAATATAATTGAATAAAATTGTTGCTAGTGCCACACCTGCTAAATGACGAATCTCCGTTAAATGCCCTAAAAACATTACATCTATTAATCCTGCCAACGGAACCATTAGATTTGAAAGAACATTTACAGATGCAAGTTTTAGAAAATGGCGAATGAATGCTGAACGTTGAGCAAAGATAGACAAAATTACTAAATCCCTTGATCCCTGCTAGAAATTGTAATTTAGAAATAACAACACTAACTATCAATTTCCTAATCAACCTCCGAAAATTCTCTTTTGCTCTCGAGGGCAAGCTAGAGCAGTTCTACATTGTAGCTATCTTGGCATAAAAATCTTCATCAGCACGTATAAAAGCAGGCCGCTGCATTAAGCCATTGATATATTTGCTAAGGGGATCATCATCTAAGAGCATTCCTAACTTTTTAGCCCAGAGCAAAACTCCTCCGGTGATAATATCAGCAGCCGTTAGCCTATTAGCTACTAAATAATTTCTGCCAACCAATACTTCTCTTAGAGGTTCAGCAACTCTGTCAAACCATTGTTGGGATTCTTGTTTTGAAGTTTCCAACCTTACAAAACCCGGCAGCAGTTTTTCTGGCAGATTTGGCAAAACATTAAACATGTAATGCTCAACAGGTGGTTCTAGGGTAACTGCGGCATAAAAGAGCCACTGATGATAATAAGCACGCTCAGGGCTATCTGGGAGTGGAGCAAATCCTAGACTGATATATTTGTCTGCAAGATAAGCACAAATTGCAGCAGACTCAAAAATTGTGACTGATCCATCTACCAAAACTGGTACTTTCCTGTGTGGATGTAGTTCTTTATATTCTGGTTGTTTGGTAATGCTCATATTGACTCGAACTAAGTCATAAGCAATTCCCATTTCTTCTAAAAGCCACCTTGGGCGTACCGCTCTTGTTGTGGGGATGTAATATAGCTTCATTGCTTCTCTTATTTTTTCTTAGTACGATTTTTCCGAGGAGATTGGGACTGCATTTTTTTACTCGGTATCTAGCAGCCCATTGTCCCACAATGCGATCGCAAGGACAAACCTATCAAATCGCTTATCGGTTACATAAAGGCGATCGCCTATGCGGGTTTTCAAATGAAGTAAAGGTACACTTTGAGGATTTCCTGTGTAGGCGATCGCTTTTTCAGTAGCCCAAGCCGCAACGCAATCTCTGGCAAATATACAACCGCAGTTAACAACTTGTGCTGCACTTGTGAGGAATTAGTTGCTCCAGGAACTTTGCAAGCTTTGTAAATCAGGAGCGCAATCACGACGACTTTTTGTCAAAGATGGAGCGCCAGCACTGGTAGGTTTTTTTTATGTATATTCAGTAGCACTGAAGTTACTCTGATTCCGGGCGGCATCAAGAGAAATTTATGCCGAAGATTGCGGCATCACAATATTTTTTATTATAAGTTCACCTATTGATGAATTGGTGTTTATTCCTGATGAAAGAGAACTTAAGCATCAACGTCTTCTAAAGTGGTATTAAAAAATAAACTACGATGCGATCGCCATCACTTAATCGCAACCTGTTTTGAACGGCAGCCCATGTTGGGGAGACATATTCGGACACTCAACAAGAATGTTCTGTCTAACCAATCTGATTGCAATAAAATGTTGGAAAGTGGAGTGCTAGAATTTCCTACCGTATTTCACAACTTTGTGGCTCTTATGCAAAAGCTAGGAGTGGAACTAGAACCCATCCGTGTCGGTTCGGCTTTATTCCCCAAAGATGGCAATCCCTTTTTCTCGAAGGTCACGATTGAGAACAACTATACAGGCATTCAACGCCTCATTGAATATCTGCGCTTCAATACCCTCCATGCCCGTTCCCTTAAATTATGGCTAAAAACGCGATTTGCCCAAATGGAAGATTTTTACGATCAGCCACTGTCTCAATATGTGAACAACCAAAGTATAAGCAATACCTGGCTAAAGTTGCTAACGATGTATAGCTAGGGAGCAACGCGATTTGGTGAGGTAGGATCAAAAACCAGCGATCGCTAACAAC